>JAUWLO010000137.1 GCA_030613605.1 Gammaproteobacteria bacterium
GCTGGAAGTGGCTTTGCCGAATCCATTCCCGCGGATGTCTTACGAAGAGGCTATGCGACGCTTTGGTTCCGATAAGCCGGATTTACGTATTCCGCTGGAACTGGTGGACGTGGCTGATCTCATGCAGGACGTGGATTTCAAGGTGTTCGCTGGCCCGGCCAAGGATCCGGATGGCCGTGTTACCGCGCTGCGTTTGCCTGGCGGTTGCGAGCTGTCCCGTAAAGATATCGATGAATATACCAAGTATGTGGGTATCTACGGTGCCAAGGGTCTTGCCTATATCAAGGTCAACGAACTGGCCAAAGGACGTGATGGCCTGCAGTCACCCATTTTGAAATTCCTGCCCGATGCCACCGTTGACGGCATTATGGAACGTGTGGGTGCGGAAGATGGCGATCTGGTGTTCTTCGGCGCCGATAAGGCCAGTATTGTCAGTGAAGCACTCGGTGCCCTGCGGGTAAAACTGGGTCACGATCGTGACATGGTGGAACGTGGCTGGAAACCGTTGTGGGTAGTGGATTTCCCCATGTTTGAACATGACGGCAAGCGCTGGACGGCATTGCATCATCCGTTTACTGCACCCAAAGAATCCGACATCGACAAGCTGGAATCCGATCCCGGTAATTGTTTGTCACGCGCTTACGACATGATATTAAACGGCACCGAAGTCGGTGGTGGTTCGCAGCGCATTTATCGCCAGGAAGTACAGTCCGCTGTATTCCGTCAACTGGGGATTTCCGACGAAGAAGCCAACGAAAAATTTGGCTTCCTGCTTGATGCGCTCAAATACGGCTGCCCACCTCATGGCGGTATCGCCTTTGGTCTAGATCGTCTGGTGATGCTGATGACGGGTGCCAGCTCCATACGTGAAGTGATGGCCTTTCCGAAAACTCAAACGGCGGCCTGTTTGCTGACCAATGCGCCGTCTCCTGTGGACAATGCTCAGTTACGTGAATTGGGCATAAAGCTTCGCAGTAAACCCAAAGCGGAAACCCCATCAGCAGAAGGTGATGAAAAACAGGTTTAGGCTCGTTTTTTCATTCTTGCACCCCATATTTATAGTGTTAACATCAGCTTAGCCTTTTAAATAGAGTCCGGTTGGAAGAGAAGTTTTTATGTCTGCAAATTCCCGTTCGTTGCAAAAAGCAATGCAAAAAGAAATGCAAGACTTCACTGCCATGAGTGAAGACGAAATTCAGCAGCGCATCGTCGCTGCCAAAGCAGCGCTGGGCGATCGGCTGATCATTCTCGGCCATCATTACCAACGCGAAGAAACCTTTATACATGCCGATGTCAGTGGTGATTCGCTGAAGCTGTCGCGTAGCGCGGCAAATTCCAAAGCTGAGTACATCGTATTCTGTGGCGTGCATTTCATGGCCGAGGTGGCGGACATTGTTTCCCGTCCCGAGCAAATTTCCATCCTGCCCGATTTGGCAGCGGGTTGTTCCATGGCCGATATGGCTAATCTTGCCAACGTGGAGCGTGCCTGGCGTGAGCTTTCCGAAGTGCGCGAACCTGACGAGCAGATTACGCCGGTCACCTATATAAATTCAGCGGCTGATCTAAAAGCTTTTTGTGGTGCCCATGGCGGTATTGTCTGTACTTCTACCAATGCTCGGCATGTTCTGGACTGGTCTTTTAGCCAACGCGAAAAAGTGCTGTTTTTTCCGGATCAGCACCTAGGTCGTAATACGGCATTTGCCATGGGTATCCCGTTGGAAGAAATGGTGGTTTGGGATTACGATTTGCCCATGGGTGGTCTTACGCCTGAGCAGATTAAAAATGCCAAAATGATTTTGTGGAAGGGTTATTGCTCAGTGCACCAGTTATTCACGCCTGAGTACATTGATCAATTTAAAGAGCAACATCCGGAAACGAAAGTTATCGCCCATCCAGAGTGTTCTTTTGAAGTTTGTCAGAAATCCGATTATGTGGGTTCTACTGAATACATCATTAATACCATTCGTGATTCGGAGCCAGGAACACGTTGGTTGGTGGGTACGGAATTGAATCTGGTTAATCGCCTGCACGAACAATTCAAACATGAAAACAAATCTGTTCACTTTATGTCCGGAACCGTCTGCATGTGTTCCACAATGTTTAGAATAGGACCATCCAGTTTGTTGTGGATACTGGAAAATTTACTGGAAGGTAATGTGGTGAATCAAATTACTGTGGCGCCAGACGAAAAAGAACATGCGTTACAGGCGCTCAATCGTATGCTGGAAGTTTCTCCCTGATTAAGCCCCTTAAGCGGCGCTGGCAGTGTTAAAAAGAAACTCAAAATACTCACTTACTATTTGTAAGCTCCGCTTTTTCGTTTCTTTTTGCCTCGCCATCATCCGCTTGATTGGCTTAATCAATGGTTCATTCAGTAGTATAAATAAATTTACATTGTCGTATGCCTAAACCCGAAACCGTTGTTCTTGTTCACGGTATCTGGATGACCGGGCTGGATATGTCCTTGTTGCATCATCGGTTGAAGTTGTGTGGTTTCAAGCCGGTTCAATTTTCCTATCCCACGATACGATGCAGCCTCAAAGATAATGCGGCAAAGCTACAGCGTTTCGTTCGCCAGCTTGAAAAAAATAGTAGTGCAAGCAAAGTTCATTTTGTCGCCCACAGTCTTGGTGGTTTGTTGCTGCGAAAGTTCTTCAACGATTATCCGGATCAGCTCCCAGGTCGTGTGGTGACATTGGGAACCCCACATGCAGGTAGTCTTGTGGCGCGGCGCATGGGGTGTAATCCCTTTGGGAAAATACTGCTGGGAAAAAGTTATTTACATGGTTTGCGCGGAGATGTGCCATCGTGGCATACGAAACGGGAAATTGCCGTGTTTGCCGGAAGAACCAGCGTGGGAGTAGGGCGATTGATAGAGAAGCTTCCCCGGCCAAATGATGGAACAGTTGCAGTGACTGAGACTTATCTGGAGGATATGAGTACACATCGCATATTCCCGACTACTCACATGGGGCTGCTTTTTTCAGATGAGGTGGCTCAGGCGGTGTGTAAATTTTTACATAAAGGCGTTTAGGTTGACTTGAAGTTATCAGTCACCCATAAAAAATCCCTGAGTGGTTAATACCACCAGGGATTTTTTATTAACTGCTTTTTAGATAAAGATTAACTAAAAGCCTGCCCTGGTTTGGCGCCTGCAGCTTTCAGCATCATCGCTAAAGGACAAAAGCTGGTGAAGGCAGCTTGCAGCATATTGGCGCCGACGAAAGCAGCCAGCCATAGCCAATTTACAGAATGCATTTGAGACAAGACCAGGCTTGCCAGGATAACGATGCCCGCAAAGGCAAAAACAATTTTATCGATGCTCATGGTGTGATAACTCCCCGTACTATTTGAACAAAATTGAAATGATTTAATTACAATTTTTGATGTGGTGTAAATGCTTGATCAGTCTGGTAGGTGTGTGCCACTGCCCAGGCTAATGTTGCGTTTATTATACGGAATTGATGCATCTATGACCAGTTGCTTATATACCCATAATAATCCATAAAAAACAGCCAGTTAGGAATTTTATTGACGTAAAAACTATAGCAATAGTGGAGGCGCAGACTCGATTTGATTTTTTATGCCTGTGCTATGATCGATCGTATGGAGTCACGTTTAATGGTAAAAAATACGGCAAAAAGTATGCTAAAGGGCATAACGCATCCTTCTCTTTTGAGCGCTTTTATTATTTTCGGGTCAATGTCTGCCGGTTATTCTCCTAACGTCATCGCAGCACCTGCGGGTATGGGCGGCGGTGGCCCGGTTTGCCCACCAGCATGCCCTCCCAATGCGGCAAACTGTGACGCCAATCTGGTTATTACCGCAACACAGGATTTACAGTTTGGCTCCATGACAGCGCCGTTGGCTGGTACTGTGATTGTTGATACAGCAGGTGTTGCGACGCCGACCGGTGGGGTGTTGCTAATTGGGGGCGGGGCCACCGCCGCCAGTTTTTCAATGAGCACAGGACTCTATGCCTGTACCGGCAGGAATCTTGTTACAGTCACCGCAGGACCTTCCGCAACACTCACCCATGCCTCATTACCGGCGACTATGACGGTGGATAATTTCACCACCAATCCAGCACCGGGTGGTGTATTTGATTCTGCCGTTCCTTTGATGGTAGGTGCGACCTTGAATGTAGGATCTTTGCAAGAGCCCGGTTCATATACGGGCACATTCCTGGTGACTGTTACATTTCAGTAGTCATTTCTTTGTTATTCCTGGTTATTGATGCGTATTCATTAATGCGATTTTCAATATCATTCTATGTTATTCAATATTTGATTTAATTATTTTGATCCAGAGAAACAGCGCTTTCTCAACTGAAAATCAACTGATTTGATCGGTTACAGGTCAGTAGCTTCTAAAGATTTGGCCTGTAAAGACGAAAAAGAGGTAACAAGAAAAGGAAAATGAACGCACTTTCACTAACGTTTTGATATTTAGTGGTGTGTATATACGCATGAAAATATCTCTTACCCAAAATCAATTTCTGAAACCGGTCATTTTTGTGTTGCTTTTGTCGGTCTCAGCACCTTTGTTGGCGGTAAATTCCGTGGCCACTGTTAATGTGAAAGTTACCCGATTTTTGTCGATGACAAATACTGGTCCGATGAACTTTGGCGAGGTATCAATTAATTCTGGTGCCGGAGCCGTTACTTTGAATGCTGATGGCACAAGAGAATCTACAGGTGGAGTCAAAATTAATGGCAGCGGTTCTTATTCGCCAGCTAAATTTGTGATTGAGGGTGCTCCAAACGCTGATTATTCTATTTCGTTCCCGGATGAGGTGGTGATGACAGACGGTTATGGGAACACCCTGATTGTCGATCATATTAACAGCGAGTTATTTGATGCAGGTGGCACAAACCCTAATAGCCTGAAGGAGCTTGTGCTGGGCGCAAAACTGAACCTGGAGGCCTATCAGGCAACAGGCGCATATAGTGGGAGCCTGATAGTCGAAATCGAGTATCGATAAAACGACAAATTTTACGGGCATTTATCCAAAAAAGTTAAAGCAACCAGATGGTTGGACGATACAGGCAGGAGAATTAGCAATAATTTAGCTGGTGGATGATTGAAAATAGCCAGTACTTTGAACGTTATAATGAATAACGATGTAGACAGCTTTGAGGTGAAGATTATGTTTAAACGTAAACTATTATCAGTACTTGTTGCCACTACTGCGGTAGGTTTTGGTGGTTTTGCTATGAACGCCAGTGCAGCAGATGGTACAGGTAATGCATCCGCAACAATTGTTGCGCCTATCTCAGTCAACGAGGCTGTAGCTGGTGGTATGAATTTCGGTAGTGTCAGTCCAGACTTCACCAATCCCACACCGGTTGTTTTGACGCCTACTGGTGGAATATCATCCGGAGAT
>JAUWLO010000031.1 GCA_030613605.1 Gammaproteobacteria bacterium
TTTACCGTCGGCTGATGCAGAGGCAATGACGGGGGAAACCGATGAGCCTTTGGTGGTCACAGTGACGGTAGAGGGTGATTACTACCTCAATGTGGGAGACAAGATCGATGACCCTGTTGATCACCAACTGCTGGTGACCAAAGTCGCTGCGGTATTAAGGCACCGGCCAAAAACCCCGATATATGTACGTGGTGACAGCAAGGTTGAGTATGGCAAGGTCATTACTGCAATGGTTTTATTGCAAAAAGCAGGCGCACCCAGCGTGGGGATGATTACCAAAGCACCGGAAGAACCCAGGAAAAAGAAGTAAAGCAGTGAGAGCGCTGATTAAAGAAATACTGGCCAATCCGGTTGCCATGATGTTGGCCATTCTGGTGCATGTGGCTTTAGCCGGCATATTATTTGTAAGCCTGGAATGGACAGATGCGCCCACGCCGAGGCAGGTGGAGGTGAATGTTGTCAAGGCGGTGGCTATTGACGAGAAAAAAATTCAGGTTGAATTGAATAAACTCAGAAAAGCCGAGGCTAAAAAGAAGAAAAAGGCGCGTAAGTTAGATAAGAAAGCCCGAGACGCTGAGAAAAAACGCAAACGCGAAGAAAAAAAGCTGGCGAAATTACGTAAAGAACAAAAAGCTGAAAAGAAGCGTGCCGCAAAAGATCGGGCTAAAAAGAAAAAAGAAGTCGAGCGTTTGAAGGCAGAGAGGATTACAGAAGAAAAACGTTTGGCAGATGTCGAGGCTAAACATAAGCAGCTGGAAGACAGGAAGCGCCGCGAAGCTGAAGCCAAGGCCATGCAGGCAGCAATAGCAGCAGAGCAGGCGGCGCTGAATAAGGCAGAACAGAAACGATTGAGCAGTTTGCGTGGCCAGTATATTGCCGACATTCAAAGCAAGGTGGCGCGTAACTGGATACGGCCAGCCAGTGCCAGGCAGGGCTTATCCTGTAAGGTGGTGGTGAATCAAATTCCAGGTGGTGAAGTGATCAATGTGAGAACAACCAAATGTATTGGTGATGATGTGTTCCGTCGTTCGGTAGAATCAGCTGTATACAAGGCGTCACCTTTGCCGCGCCCCTCTGATCCGGGTTTGTTTGATCGTGAAATAGTGTTTAACTTTAAGCCCCAGTTTAAGTAAATCAATGTTAAATAAGTATAAAGATAAATAAATCCAATTTTTAAAAAGTCCTGAATATAAATGATAAAAATAAACCGTTATTTTCCATCAGCTGTTTTGTTGTTCATCCTTCTGGGTTCAAGTGCCTCTCATGCGGTGTTGAATATAGAAATTACCCAGGGCATTGAAGGGGCGGTGCCCGTCGCTGTGGTGCCTTTTGGTTGGCAGGCACCTGCGTCGTTAGCTCCTCCAAAAAAACCTCCGGTTGATGTGGGTGCCGTTATTGCTGCAGATCTGGCGAGCACCGGTCGTTTTGATCCGCTAGCCCGAAAAGACATGTTGTCCAGGCCCAGCGACAAGTCGAAGATCAATTTTACCAACTGGCGTATTTTCCAGACTGAAAACCTGGTGGTGGGTACTGTGCAATATGTTGGTGCCAATCGTTACAAGATTCGTTTTCGGTTGTTTGACGTATTCAAAGGCAAGGAGTTGCTGGCTTTTAGTTTACCGGTGAGTGGCAGTAATTTACGCCGGGCCGCACACCAGGTAAGTGATGTTATTTACAAAAAATTGACGGGAGAACCGGGGGCATTTACCACAAATGTGGCCTACATCACAGTAATGGGTGCCCGAAGTACGAAAAGATATACCCTCTGGGTAGCGGATGCTGATGGCCACAATGCTCAGTCGATGGTCAAGTCTCGTGATGAAATACTTTCGCCGGCCTGGTCGCCTGATGGTAAGCGGCTGGCCTACGCTTCGGCTGAATACGACAAGGATGAGAAGCGGAGAAAGTGGTCTGTTTATGTACAGGAAGTGTCCACGGGACGTCGTTATAAAGTGATGCGTTTTCGTGGCCGCATGAGTGCACCATCCTGGTCTCCAGATGGCCGGTCTTTGGCCGTTAGTATGAACAAGGATGGTAACTCCGAGATTTATGTCATAGACTTGGCGAAAAAAAAGGCGCGGCGTTTAACGCGTCACTGGGCCATTGATACGGAACCCGTTTGGGATCCTGATGGGCGATCAGTCATTTTTACGTCAGATCGTGGCGGTCGGCCTCAGATATATCGCATACCCAGTGGTGGTGGTCGGGCTAAGCGTCTAACCTATGAAGGTAAATACAATGCTCGGGCTTCTGTTTCCCATGATGGCAAACGTATTGCCATGATTCATCGGGTAGGCGGAGATTATCGGGTAGCCGTGCTGGATCTGGATAGCGGTAATCTGAGGGTGTTGACGGACGGGGCTTTAGACGAGTCTCCCAGCTTTGCGCCAAATGGAAGCATGATAATTTATGCGACAAGTTCTGGTCTGAAGGGAGTGCTGGCTGCTGTTTCAGTTGATGGACGCGTTCATCAGCGCCTGACTGTTCCAGAGGGTGATGTACGGGAACCCGCCTGGTCCCCACTGAATTAACGAATAAAAAGTATTAACGAACACTATTATTTATGAACGTAAAGATAAACTAAAGATTAATAACCAAGGAGTTAGTTATGAAATTCTGGACCAAAATCACGCTTGCTTTTGTGCCCGTTCTGTTTCTTATCGGTTGTGGTACCTCGGGTGAAGTGAAAGATGAGGGAGCTGCTGGTGCCGCAGGTGCTGCCGATACCGGTACATCGGCTACAACGAGTGGCGTTGGCACTGATGGTGCCGGAACCATGGACGCTACTTCTGGTTTTGAGGGTGAGCAATTAGATGATCCTAATGCATTGATATCTAAACGCGTGGTCTATTTTGATTTTGACCGCAGCGATATTAAAGATGATTTTCGTGCGATTGTTGCTGCTCATGGTAAATACCTGGCAGGTAATTCTAATGCCAGTGTAACGCTGGAAGGGCATGCTGATGAGCGCGGTACACGTGAATACAATATTGCTCTGGGTGAACGACGCATCGCTACAGTACAACGCATTTTGACTTTACAGGGTGCTTCATCTGCGCAGATTAATTCCATCAGTTATGGCGAGGAGCGTCCTGCAGCCCTGGGTCATGATGAAGATGCCTGGAGTTTGAATCGCCGTGCTGAGTTTATTTACCAGCGTTAATCGATTGCACTATTTGAGCGGTTATTCGTAGCAATCAAAGCCATATATAGAGAAAGCCTTGTGTCACACGTTTTGTTGAGTCGCCAATTATTGGGTGTGACCCTGGCCACATTGATGGTGGTGTCTTTCTGGGCGCAACCATCCTGGGCTCGTAATACCCCTGCGCCGGTTGTTGATGCGACCGGCGCAGGCGGCTCTAGTTCTAATGCGTCTCTTGAAGCGCGTCGTTCTCAGCAGGAAAATCAGACATTATTAGAGCTTTTAGGGCGCATGGACAGTCTGCAAAATGAGGTTCAACGGATGTTGGGCGAGATGGAAGAGCAAGCTCATAATATGGAAAATCTGAATAAGCGCCAACGAGATTTGTATCTGGATATCGATCAACGACTTCGTAAAATAGAACAAGGTAGTGTTACTGCTCCTGCGATGGGTGCGTTCGTTCCTGCTCCAACAGCTGACGCGCCAACAAGTTCTGCTTCAACTGTTCAAGCCGCAAATTCTGGTGCTCCCCCTGATTCTCAGCAAGAACGCATATCTTATGAAAAGGCTTTTGGTTTATTAAAAGATGGGCATTATGATCAGGCTGTGGTGGCATTCAAGACTTTCATGAAGTCTTATCCCCGAGGGCGATTTGCAGGTAATGCACAATATTGGCTGGGCGAAGCAAATTATGCACAACGATATTTTAAACTGGCATTGAGTGATTTTGAGAGCGTTGTAAAAAATTACCCTTCAAGTCCCAAGCGCGCAGATGCCATGCTTAAAATGGGGTATACCTATCAGGAACTTGGTCAGATGGATAAGGCGCAATTATCTTTATCCAATGTTTCGAAAAGTTACCCTAATTCCACGGCAGCAAATCTCGCTCAAAAACGGTTGCAGGCGCTAAAACGGCTTCGTTAGGCCTTTGTGTGTACTAAAAAGGGGCGCATATATTTTTGCCAATCACCCTTTTTATCGACAACGCTATCGTAACTAATTTATAACCCCTGTTTATCCTGATAGGCAATCTGATTACAACTATGTGCGCCGACACGTCTTCTTCTACAATCGATAAAAATCATTCTAATAAACTTCGGATTACCGAAATTTTTTACTCGTTACAGGGTGAGTCTCGTAGTGTGGGCTTTCCAACAGTATTTATTAGATTAACCGGCTGTCCCCTGCGCTGTGGTTATTGTGATACTGCCTATGCTTTCCAGGGTGGCCAATGGATGTCTCTGGATGAGGTTCTTGAAGATGTTGCCAGTTGCTCCGGTAGTATTCCCCGCTATGTCACCGTTACGGGCGGTGAACCCCTGGCACAAAAAAATTGCCAGACGTTACTAAAAAGATTGTGTGATATCGGCTGCGAGGTTTCTATTGAAACCAGTGGTGCGTTAGATGTTTGTGAAATTGATAACCGAGTCATAAGGGTGATGGATTTGAAAACCCCAGGCTCGGGAGAAAGCGCCAAAAATCTATGGGAAAACCTTGATTGTTTAACACGACAGGATCAGGTGAAATTTGTTATCTGTGATCGCGTCGATTATGACTGGGCTAAACAGGTGCTTAATGACTACAAGCTTCCGGAACGCTGTGAGGTATTGTTTTCTCCTGTTCATGGTCAGCAGCAAGCGCGTGACCTGGCGGAATGGATATTGGCGGATAAATTAGCCGTTCGTTTTCAATTGCAGCTCCATAAGGTTCTTTGGGGTGATGAGCAAGGGCGGTAACAGGTAGAATGAACAATTAACCATGAACAACGAACAGCAAAAAGCAGTTATTCTGGTTTCCGGGGGGCTGGATTCTGCGACTACCCTGGCCATGGCTCGCGATCAGGGATACGACTGTTATGCGTTGAGTTTTGACTATGGTCAGCGCCACAGTTCTGAATTGTTGGCTGCTAGTCGAATAGCAAAATTTCTGGGCGCCACCCTGCATAAGCAGGTTTCACTGGATATGCGCGCCATTGGGGGTTCTGCGTTAACGGACGATAGTGTTGATGTTCCTGTTGCTCCCATGGAAAGCGCTCCTACAGAAGGTATTCCGGTAACCTATGTCCCTGCAAGGAACACCATTTTTTTGTCTTACGCCTTAGCCTGGGCAGAAGTACTTGAAGCCCAGCATATTTTTATTGGTGTGAATGCAGTGGATTACTCGGGTTACCCGGATTGCAGACCGGAATACATTAGTGCATTTCAGTCCATGGCGAATCTGGCAACCAGAGCCGGTGTGGAAGGCCACCCAATTACAATTCATACCCCGCTGATTGAGCTCAGTAAAGCTGAAATTATTCGACTGGGTCTGTCGCATGGCGTTGATTTTTCAATGACTGTTTCTTGTTATGATGCTGACTCTGAAGGTCGCGCCTGTGGTGTTTGTGATTCCTGTCGGTTACGTGCGGAAGGTTTTAGGACTGCCAGGATCAATGACCCCACACGTTATCGGTAGGTTATATCGATAGACTATACCGGTAACTCACTATTAATTATTATTTTAGAAAAATACATAGATAAAAATTACCCTATATGGAAACAGCTCACCATCAGTCTAAATTATTTTTACCCTACTTATTGTTCACTGCGGTGCTTTGCGGCGCATTAATTATGGTAATAGAGGTGATGGGTTCTCGGGTCATTGGCCCGTTTTTTGGAGTTGGTTTATTTGTCTGGACTTCGCTTATTACGGTGACCTTGTTGGCGCTGGCCGGTGGCTATGCGTTAGGAGGGGTTTTCTCAGACAGGTTTCAGAAACCGGCTTATCTGTTCGGTATTATTCTTGCTGCGGGTGTGCTGACATTGTTAGTGCCGGCACTCAAAGGGCCGGTGTTGAAAGCCTGCATGTCTCTAGGATTAAGAAGCGGCGCTTTTGTGAGCACAATGGTTTTGTTTGGCCCGGCTTTGCTGCTGCTGGGTTGTGTCTCACCTTACCTGGTGAAGCTTGCTGCTCGTGAATTACATAACATCGGTCGGGTCGTAGGTAGTTTATATGCTCTGTCTACCGTGGGCAGTACGGTGGGGACAGTTTTCACCGGGTTTTATCTGATTGCCTATCTTGGAGTGGATCAAATTTTTGCAGTGACAGGTGGTTTGTTGTTGCTACTGGCGGTAGGTTATTTCCTGTTATTTCAGCAGCGCTGGTGGGTCGTTGTTTTTCTAATTTTACCGGTGCTGCTCTATCAGCCTTCACAGGCTGTGTCGCGGATCATGAGCGATGGTACAAAGGTAAGCCTGATACATAACGAGGAAAGTTATTACGGTAATTTGAAAGTGGTGGATTACAGTTTTGAGCGTGTGCATTACAGGGAAATGATTATTGATGGCATGGTTCAGGGTGGTATTGATCTTTCCAATTATCAGTCAACCTACGAATACAATTATTTTATGCAATTTATTTCTTACGCATTATATCCTGAAGGAAAAAATTGTTTAGTGATCGGTCTGGGTCTGGGGGTAATTCCAAGCTGGTACGAACAGCAGGGCATTCAATGTGATGTCGTGGATATAAACCCGGCTATTGTGGACGTCGCTGCTGAATATTTTGGATTCAAAAATAGTGGGGATATTTTTATTGAAGATGCCCGGTACTTTTTAAATTCAACTGATCGTAGTTATGATTATATTGTGCTGGATGTGTTTAGTGGAGATATTACCCCGGCTCATTTGCTGAGCATTGAAGCCCTTGGGCTCATGCGTGATCGCTTAACAGAACAGGGCGTGTTGGCGGTGAACTTGATTGGTAGTGTGAAGCACGAAACTTACATGACGGCCTCTGTGGTTAAAACACTGGAGGCGGCATTTGATCAGGTGGGAGTTTTTCCTGTTTTCGATGTAGCCAAATCGGAAGATGGTATTGGTAATCTGGCGATTATGGCGTACCAGGGAGACCATCGTTCTCTGGAGATAAGTCGCAATAAGTTTCAGGCGCACCCCAGCGTGGTGAATATGGTGTTTGATAATATTGGTAAGAAGTTTCAATTTCCGTCGGGCACTCGGGCGATGATACTGACGGATGATTATAATCCCATTGATTTTTTTGACAGTTGGTTGCGAGAAAACGTACGTAAAAGTATTCTGGAGTCTACTGATTGGGATATATTGATTAGTTGAATGGAGGAATATCTGATGCACAATAACAAAAGAATAGTTATCGGAAGTTTGTTGCTGCTTGTTGCAGTAATGTTTTCTTCTGCTGTGATTGTAGAGGCAGGGGTGAGCAAGCAGCCTAATGTTCCATTTAAGTTCGCTGTGGGTAAGAAAAAATACCAGGCATCCTGCTCTGTTTGTCACGGCAAATGGCTAGGCGGAACCGAACAGGGCCCACCATTGCTGCATGGTTTTTATAAACCCTCCCATCATGGCGATCCATCATTTTATCGCGCGGCACTAAAGGGTGTTCGGGCGCATCACTGGAAGTTTGGCAATATGCCGCCGATTAATGGCATAACCAGGAAAGACATGGATGCTATCGTGCCCTTTATTCGCTGGTTGCAACAAGCGAAAGGACTTTACTAACTAATGTCTAGTGCAAGGCGTTAGGTTGTGACAAGGTAAAGGCGGGAATGTTGGCGTCAAAGGCAAAGCCATCATCGGTGATCATTTGGTAGCTGCCTTCCATGCTGCCGACTGGTGTTTCAATCACAGTGCCGCTGGTGTATTCAAAAGATTCATTGGGGAGAAGATAAGGTTGCTCTCCCACCACACCTTCACCATGTACTTCCTGTACGTTGCCGTTTGCATCATTAATGATCCAGTGTCGTGTTAACAACTTTGCGGCCAGGCTGCCGGTGTTGCGGATGGTAATGGTGTAAGAAAAAACAAAACGGTTTTCTTCAGGCGAAGACTGGTCTTCGATGTATTGGGTTGTGACACCCACATCAATGTGGGCATCCGGGGTTTCTTTCTGGCTTGTCATGTGGTCTCTCGGAACGGCATTAGCTGATTATAGTTTGCTTCTGATATTTTGTTTGGCGTCTATGGTTTTGGTATCTGTTGCTCCAGTGTATCCGGCTTTGGTATCAGGGGTGTGTCATCTTTGGCCGGTGCCACGGGGGCTGCTTTGTGAGGGGCCTGATTTGCCGCTTCGCGAATCTTGATAATCACGCCACCGGGTAATCGTGTCAGGGTTTGTGTAGCACCGGTAATGTCACGAAAATTTCTCGTTAGCTCGGTATTGTCCGGATTGTTATGATCAAAAATTACATGGGTAATGCCCTTGATCATTTTGAGTTGCGCCACTCCATCGGCCGCGGCTGGAGGCAGTGGCAGAACATCTGAGCGTACTGCCAGCATGGTGCGCGCTGGCCATTGGCTGGCTGCGAGGAAATTCTTTTCTTTGTCTGCTGCTTCTGGAATGAGTGCCTGGATGAGTTCATCTTCGGGTGAAAGCAGGCCGCTGGCAATTTGGTCACCATGGGTGCGATCTGTTTGCATAAAAATAATGGCTGTTATGAACAATATGGCCATGACCAGTCCACGTTGGCCAACAAAACCTGCATGTTTTCCTATCATCATATTCAACTTGATGAGCAGGGGAGTGCCACAGTACAACAACACTGCAAGGGCGATCATCGCCCAGTTGTAATCTGCCACTGCAAGGCCTAACAGCAGTGCCAGTAGTAATGTGGTGCCAAACAGATCACTGAGCAGTTGTTTACCCTGTTTGATTAATACCACCAGTAGCAATATACCCGGTAAAAGTCCGGCCAGGGTATTGATATCATCCGGGTTACCGGTGCTATTGCCGAACATGGCGTAGCTTAGAGACGTTAACGGATTTTCCATCCAGGCCAGTGCAACCCAGCCGGTTTGCATGGCAAGGACAATTCCCGTTGCGATGCCGATTCCAATCCACACCTGCTTTTTCTGTTTGTCAGATTTTGGATCAGTGTGCCAGCGCCAGGCCAGCGCCAGCGGGTAAGCCAGCCCCATAGGATGCAAGGTGATGGTAATAGCGACCAACAGGGTTTGTATAAAATACAGGCTACTGATGCTGTGTTCCGACGCGCGATATTTTCTATCCAGCACCCAGCCCCATCCAAATAACATCAGCAAAAAAGGGCCGGTGGACATACTGCCAGCAAGACCAATCGTAACGGGTGCTATTAGTAGGAGGCCAGTGGCAATTAAGGCGGTTTCATCCTTGTGTTGATCTGCCTGGGATCGTGACCAGTTGTACAACAGCATTGCGGCAATAAAGGTCACCATTAATGCGAAAACCTTGGCGGCGAACATACTGCCACTCCAGTATAAACCCAGCGGCATCATCAGCAGGGCGCGGAAGTCTGGTCCACCAAGGGCGATAACGGTACTGACGACCTGATCAGACACGGACCAGTTGAGCAGCAGGGCAATGGCGGCACCTTCATCGAGACCAAAGGCATCGAGACGCACCAGCCCAGACCACAACACGGCTCCGCCCCAGGCACACATCAACGCAATAACCCATATGCGGGTTGGAATTTTATTCATTAACTGCTCAAACATTGGAAGGCACTCAGTATCTTCTGGATATTTAGTAAGGAATGCAGCCAATTGGCTGGAAGGCGGATTCTACAGTATCTGGCCGATACGGGAAAATGCTCCGGCCAGATTTTACTTCAATTCCAGGTGTAAAAGTTTGCCGCCGGTTTCGTCCGCCAGTTTCTGGTAGTGCCAGTTAGTTCTCGGGTTATTGCGGCCAATGGGCAGCGTAAAGACCGGACTGGGAATATTGAAATACACGATTTTGTCCGTAGGGGGTTCGTCGCCGATCAGCAGGTAAGCACCAGGCGCGGGGGCATATTGCGCTGCGTGGCGGAAACCGGCGCCGATGGTTTCGTTGGTACCAATGAAAGGTGCGCCTTCCATTAATCGATCGAACATGCCGCCCATAGTGCCGCGGTACGTTTCAGAATTACCATCGGAAAACCAGGTGAGTGCATCCAGGCGTTTGCCGGAGCGAATCACGATGACGCGCAGCACGGGGATCAAAAAGTTACTGACACCGTGCATGGAACCTGTGGCATCGACCAGCAGGTGCAAACTCTCACCGGGAATATCTTGCAGGCCTTTGATGAATAAATCGAAATCTTTGCGGTTTTTACCGGATTCCAGCCCGGCCGCTGCCAACGCCTGATTCATTTGTGATTCTGTCGACATGCCAATCATTGAATCCATGTTCGCCATCAGACGGTTGCGTTCTGCTTCAGATTTTTCAAGTTTGGCCTCAAGTTCACCAATGGCCTTTTTCAGTTTTGGTGCCTGGTATTGGTCAGACATGCGTGAAGATATGAGGATAGTGACCAGCAGAAAAATAAATGTCGCCAGCATTAGCAGGGCGATGTCCGAAAACATCTCGTAGATATTGGGTGGGGAAGATCGATGTTTGCGGCGCATGGCTTTTTTTGCAAATAGTTTTATAAATAGCGAGCCAGTTCTATTTTTGTCGTTTTGCGCCAAACAGGTAGCCCAAAACCCCTCGCTTTGCCTGCTGAAGTTTGATTTCCAGCGCCAGTGATTTTACGTGGGCCTTACGTAATTCGACCATTTCGCGTAAATGCTCAATATTAGATTCCTGTCCAGGCTGTTTGGTCTCAAACGCAAAATCGCTCATGGCCTGGCGGGTATCGTTGAGCAGGTTTTGCAGCGATTCGATATTGCTGCGCATATCGCCAATCTGTGTGTTGATGATGCGCATGTCTCGTTCCAGTGAGGGTTTAAAATCGGCAGAGCAATACACCAGGCAAATACGGGTCAGGGAGTTTTCCAGGCTTTCAACACCGCTTTCATCGATATGGGCAAAAATACGTAACAGCACACCGCCAAATACTGCGCCGAGCAGGGTGGTGTAAAAAGCAGTGCCCATGCCACTCATGGCGCCGCGAAGGCCGGCTAAAAGTTGATCCTGGTCATGTCCCAGCGCATCTAACGAACCGGTGAGACCGGTCAGGGTTAGCGTGAGTCCAACCACAGTCCCGATTAAGCCCAGTGTAATAAGGAGGTTGCCAATAATTTCCAGCGCATGGGCGCTGCGCTGGTATATTGAAAATTCCACGTCCACTAATGCTTCGATATTGAGCTCGCCATTGTTTTCGACAATGGTGCGCAGGGAGGAAAAATAGCTGGCGACACAGCCTTTTTTGTTGGTTTGCTGAATGCCGAGCCAACCGTCTTTTTTGGCAATAGACTCCAACAGGTCGACTTTTATGGATTCGAGGGTCAGGATTATGGTGAGAATAAAACTGGCGCCAACGCCTAGCCCGAACAGGCCTATGATGGCCCAGGTAATGCGGCTGGGATCGCGTTTAACAAAATCCCAGACCTCGGTGTCCTGGTATAGGCCAAAATAAATAATAATGGCTGCAGCAGCCCAAACGATCCAGAGCACCAGGGCTCGGTATCCTCTCTGTATCATGTGTGTCTCGCCAGGTAAAAAATAATTTAAAATTAAGGACTTAGCCTGGGTGGGGGTATAGTGATAACCATAATCCCCTTATTATTGTGTTGCCAGTATGTTGTCAGCTTGATGGCAGGTCAAATGACATTAACGGATATTTTCGAGCCTGACATGACGGTTTAACGTATTGATTTAGTCAGGTAAATCAATGCGTTTTTGCACTAGCAACAAGACCAAACCGTGATATATACTCAGCGCCATATTCTTGTTCGGGCATGGGTGATTGTGTTATATGTGGTTCGATATATTAGTAACTAATTCCAATAGTTACATAGTTACCAAGTACAAGAATAAAAAAATTACAAAGGGGAGCGTTATCATGTCATTAGAAGTTCAGATCCTGGTTATATACATTGTTGCTACAATTGTATCGTTCACTGTTGCAAAAATGATGATGAGTAGGGGTTCCTAAACATATCAATTGTGTGTATCTGTCATCTGCGGGCTTGGTTATAGGGGAAGCAGGATGGGTGTCATGCAGCGGGACGATTCGTTGGGTCAAAACTGATTGATCCCTGATTCATCTCAAAAATAGATATAGGGGCTGGTAGGCAAAATAATAACTAGATTGCCTGTACGTATTAATAATAAGTTGGGAGGGTGTGTTCACATGCGATTCATAACAAAACTTTCAGTAGTTGTTACGGCTTTATTCGTAGCGTCCGCTGCATTTGCTTCTGGCCCTAAGATGGGCAATCTCGAAAATGGTAAAAATATATTCAAAAATGGCAAGGGCGACGTTCCAGCCTGTGTAAGCTGTCATGGAGATGACGCCATGGGCAGCGATGCCATGGGCACACCTCGCCTGGCGGGCCAGGGTTACCCCTTTTTGGTAAAACAACTGGAAGATTTTGCTACGGACAAGCGCATGGACACCACCATGTTTATTATGAATGTTAATGCAAAAGGCCTGAGCGCTGAAGATCGCCGTGATGTATCAACTTACGCTAACAGCCTGAGTAAAGATAACACCGCTCCTTCCGACATGAAGGAAGTGAAAGACCTGGGCAATGCGGTTGGTATTCGCTATCTGGGTAAGGCCATCGTGACCTTTGGTGACGTGGATCGTGGTATCCCTTCGTGTTATTCCTGTCATGGATTTAATGGCCGAGGCGCGGCTCCTGTTTACCCAATGATTGGTGGTCAGAAATATGTCTACCTGGTTAGCCAGTTAAAAAAATGGCGCGATGGCTCCCGTGCAAATGATCCAATGGCTCAAATGCAGGCTGTTGCCAAAAACCTGACAGATGAAGATATTCAAAATGTTGCGACTTTTTTGACTTCTGCACCGCGCACGACAATGGGTAATGCTCGTGTGCCACCTCAATATCCGCACTAACTGGGTAGTTATTCAGGCAAACAATGAAAAAAGGGCGGGTTATACCGCCCTTTTTTTTGGCCACGACTCCATGGGCAGATAAATGCTCGGTCTCCGTTCCTGACTCGACTCTATCGATTCCATCCATGGAATCGTCCTGCATTATCTGCATTCCCCACATCCGTGTGGGTCATATGCGAGAATGGCATCCCGATTATTCGGATTATAACTCCTCTATTTTTATCTATTTCTGATAGAATCGCACAAATTTTAAGCGCAGCTAATTTTGTGCTTCCGCACATCAAATACAATTAAACGGTAAGACATAGCGATCTCATGGCAAAAGAAAAACAATCATTAAAAAGTGGCGAAAAAATTTTATTCGGTATCGTTGGTGTGTTTATCGTTATGGCTACTATTGCCTACATTGCCATGGAAATTTATCGTTTAAACCGACCTGAGCCTTTGTTTGTAACGAAAACTCATTTTGTCTTTACCGAGGAAGGTAAGTTAGGTTCACGCCTGTTTCGTGAGGGGCGTTGTACGGCGTGTCATCGAGCATTACGCAATGGTACCAACATGGGGTTATCACTGGACGGCGTGGGCTCGGTCCGGACATTGGACTGGCTGGTGGCTTTTCTGGAAAACCCGGAAGATACCTATGGCGCCAGAACGTTTGATCATGGCCCTCGTCCAAAAGAGGCCGCTTATGTGGCTCGGATGTCTGAAAAAGATCGTCATGCCATTGCTGTTTTTATCTCTCAGCTAAAAGCGGAGCAGGGATCATCCTCGGCGCCGATGCCGCCTGAAGGTCGCTCGGAATTTATTGACAGTATGGTTGGAGCCTGGGCTCCAGAGCACTGGAAAGAAAAATATACGGATATTCGCGACAAACAACCGCCGACATCTCAGCAGTCTGGTGAACCTGAAAAAACGCAGGAGCCTGTACGTGAACAACAGTAACGGTAGTAGTAACGGCAGCAGTGACATTGGTAGCAGCAGCGAACCGTGGGCGCATGATGTGGAGTACACCCGATACATTCTCTGGTTTGTCTATGCCTGTATCGTCTACAGCATGATCGGCTTTTCCTGGGGAGCGTTGATGGGCGGTATTTCCGAGTTTCGTTATTTTGTGGACCATCGCATGCACGGTGATCTGATTGTGCGCGCCCATACCCATATCAATTTATTGGGTTGGGTCGAGATGGCGATTTTTGCTGGCGTGTATTACATCGTTCCGCGTCTGGTTAAGCACCCGATCTATAGCCTTAAGCTCGTCAAGGTGCATTTCTGGATGCATAATTTTGGACTCATCGGCATGGTGGTGTTTTTTACCACGGCCGGTGTCCTGGGCGGCCTGGCTAGTGAAACCGGTACGCCAGAACAGGTGGAGGCGGTGGT
>JAUWLO010000126.1 GCA_030613605.1 Gammaproteobacteria bacterium
TACAAGGCTTAATGACAATTTTATGAAAAGGTGTCGGATATGAATGCCATGATTTTGAATGTCGTAACGAAGCAGATGTTGAAGGCAGCACTAACAGGTCTGGTTTTAATATTTTTTTGTGTCAACGCGCAGGCCGCCAAACCAGTCAAGGACAGTAGTCTGGGCTTAAGTAAAACCAGTGTGAATGATTCGCCGGAACCGGAAAAATTTGGTTATAGTAATAATTTCCCTGGTACAGGTAATTTGTTGCCGCGCGCTTATTTAAACGCACCACCGCAGATTCCACACAACATAGAAGCATTTTTGCCCGTCACAGCAAAAAGCAACAATTGTAAGATGTGTCATGATAATCGAGCAATGCGGGGCAAAAAGGTTAAAGGCCAGGCGACGGCTATTCCCGATAGCCACTACACAGATTTACGTCATGCGCCAGGCAAGGTAACAACAGAGTTAATAGGTGCGCGCTATGTTTGCACCCAATGCCACGTGCCACAGGCTAATGTGAAACCGCTGGTGGACAATACGTTTGATGATTAACGTTACCAAGCTCAGTAAATAAACTTAAAGGGCTCTGACCCCTTTAGTTACTATATGGCGGGCTGCTGAGTTTATGCGACTTGAGCTTGAACTTGAACCTGGGCGATGGTTCTTGCTTTTATTTTTGTGGATGAAGTTAAAGCATGATAGCTAACTTGAATGATGGACTTACCCGTTGCTTTTAAAAAAGATTCCACTTCAATATTATGAACAGCCCTTCCCCAGTCCTCCCCAATGACGAAAATGTCTACATCCAGTTCTTTACATGCAGATGTGTATTCCAATTCATGGTAGGGGCGTACAATATCAACACAGCGTAATGCTTTTAACATTTCCATTCGTTGCGCAAGAGGTACAACAGGGGCATTTGGTTTATAGCTCGCGACTACTTCATCTGATGCAACCCCAACAGCAACTGTATCCCCTAATTTTTTGCAATGTTGGAGTAATGCCAAATGACCCACATGTAACAAGTCCCAGGTTCCTACCGTGTATACAAGCATTTATTTGTGTTCCAGATTAAGATAGACTGCGGAGCCGAACACTATAGCACGGTTTGGGTTGGGCTATTCGCCAATTTTAAGCCCGCTTTAAGTCCTCTCTTCCAGATAGCAAGGTAACCCAATGACAGCTAAAAACCCCGAATCACGGGGGTTGCAACCCAGTTCTATCCTTTCTTACGCCAAAGATTTGCCGAATATTTGTTCCCTGTCGGGACTAGCCTGTACGCTTCTTGCTATTTATTTCAGCATTAAAGGGCTTTATGCGGCCGCAATGATTGGCATGGTCTGGGCGGTTGCTTTTGACTGGGCTGATGGCCTCATTGCCCGCAGAATGAAGGGACGTACGGGGGACGACCGTGTTTTTGGCGGGCAACTCGATGTGCTGATCGACATCGTTAGCTATGGTGTGACACCGGCTATTCTGCTTTTAAGTTATGGGAATTACGAGCTTATCTATTTGTTTGGGGCATTTTTGATGCTTGCCGCGAGTGCGCTGCGACTCAGTTATTTTTCGACCTTTGGTCTTGAAGGTGGAACCCATTACAAGGGATTGGCGCTGGACAACAACAGTCTCATTCTCGTTTTTGTGTTTTTGTTCGAAGGTTTTTTTAGTCAGGGTGCTTTTTCTATTATTCTTTATGTGAGCAGTCTAGGCCTCGCCGCCTTGAATGTATCACAGCTTAAAACCCCAAAATTTTCTGGGAACCCGGTCAATGTTTACATCCTCGCGGCCTACACCCTTGGGATAACAGCGTTTTACAGTTGGAAACTATTATAGGACGGCAGCAAGGGCGGGATATCTTAAAGATGCATAACGTTTGAGCTGAATGATTGGTTATGTGCTTCTTATATTTTTACTAAAATGTTATCCATGCTAAGTCGTGACTTGGGAAGCGACGCGTTAAAGTCGTTTTCAGGGTGGCGATAGCCAATCGCCAAAGCCACGTCACATTGATAGCCATCAAGTTCTTCTTTGAATTCTTCGTTGACTAACTCAATATCAATTCCTTCCAATGGCGTTGAATCTATTTTGAGGCGAGCCAGGACATGCAGGGTATTACCCAAAGCAAGATAGGTTTGCGCTTTTGTCCAACCACTCGTATTGCCTTTTTCATCGGTATAAAACTCGGCAAAACTAAACACGCCAAAGGCGCTATCACGATCCTCCGATTTAGTTCGTCCATCCTCAATCCCTTTATCAACGACTTGAGCATAATCGTCGCGCGTGTAGCGCGGATTGTAAGCAAAGAGAATAATATGCGAACTATCAAACACATGAGGCTGGTTGTATTGATGTTTATGAGCAAAGGTTTTACTCATACGCTCCTTTGCTTTATCGCCCTCAATAACGATAAATTTCCATGGTTGCGAGTTGATGGATGATGCAGAGAGGCGCATTGCCTCAAATAGCACATCAAGATTCTCCTGGGAAACCTTCCTTGTTGCATCGTACTTTTTGGTGGAATGCCTCCATAGGAGATCTTCAATGATTGGATGAGCCATGGTTAACCTTTAACGTTATTTGATATTGATCGTTTTTTGCACATAACAGTTAAGTTACCCCAGAGTGGGGTATAACCCCGCCCCGAAATTCTATAATTTGGTTCGCTGGTAGTCTCCAGCATCTTAAATAATCCGGTAAAGCCGCGGGGTGTGCCTTTAAGCGGCGGGAAACACCGCATTGGAATCAAATACCGGTCCGTCTACACAAACACGTTTCATCGCAGGGCCGGTTTCAGTCTGAACTTCCACTACACAGCCAGCACATCCGCCTACTGCGCAGGCCATAAACTCTTCCAGTGAAACCTGGCAAGGTAAATGGTATTCCTGTGCCAGTTTGGCAACGGCCTCTAACATTGGGTGCGGCCCGCAGGCGAATACGGCAACCTCTTTACGTTGTTCCTATGATAAGGCGTCCAGCCAGGTGAGGGCAAGATCCGTGACATAACCATTAAAACAGACCGGGTAGTCTTGCAGTCTGGCAAGTCGTGAGGCGAAACCCCAGTCGTCCATTAAAGGCATGGCGGCAATCACATCGCCGGGTACGCCCGGCACCATAATCTGTGAAGGTTGTGTCTTGAAGGGGAACGGTACTTCGGAGCCCATGATCACAAAGGGTTGATAGGCATCTTTTACTTCACGCATGGAGTCGGCCAGGAATACCATGGGGGGAATGCCGACACCGCCACCAATTAATAAAGGCCGCGAATGCTTCATTTGTGTTTCAAAAGGTTTGCCGATGGGACCCATGATGCTTAAAAGGTCATCGACTTTTCGGTTTGCCAGCAGGCGGGTACCTTCACCTAATACCTTGAATAAAAAGTCGACCCAGCCGTTTTTGGCGCTGACACGCATAATCGATAAGGGTCGGCGCATGGCTAATGCGGGGTCACATTGTATGTGCGCAAACTGACCTGGCTGTGCGCTGGCAGCTATTTCCGGCGCATGCACTCGCAGAATAACCTGGTCGCCGGGGAAATCCTGACGCTCAATTATTTTGGCGTTCTCAACCGCGATGGTGTTGCGGTGCGGTTTGTGTTGTAAGTTGCTCATAAAGATTATTGTACACTTGAATCAATAGGTAGTGCTGTCATTCCGGCGCAGGCCGGAATCCAGAATGCTATCTTATGTTACTGGATTATTCGCTTCAGCTCACCCTACGGGCCGCCCTTTGGGCGTTCAACGCGCTTCGCGCTTATGTTCCGGTCTGCGCCGGAATGACGATAAAAATATAAATCAGCTTTTTTTGAATTTAGCGAGCTTGTTACTGACCAAACTTTAATTGTCCTGCTACCAGAGTGTGGGTAACGCGCCCTTTCATTTCCCAGCCGATGAAGGGTGAATTATGACCTCGGCTAACGATACTGTCTGCATTGAGTTCCCAATATTGTTCAGGATCAAAAACGCATACATCCGCTCGTGTTCCTGTTCCCAGACTGCCGCCTAAACCGTTTTCAAGAAGTCCAAGGACAGTGGCGGGTTGTTGGGTAAGACGGGAGATGGCATCCGATAAATCGAGCACGTTTTCATCAACAAGGCGCAGAGTGAGTGGCAGTAAAGTTTCTAGTCCGCTAATGCCAGCCTCGCTGGAAGGGAACGGCGCCAGTTTAGCGTCAGCGTCATGAGGTTGATGGTCTGAACAAATAACACCAATGGTTTTCTGGGCTAGGGCTTTACGCAAACCGTCCTTGTCGCGCTGCGTGCGCAAGGGAGGACGGACATGGCACTGACTATCAAAATAGCCAATATCCATCTCGGTTAGAAACAGCTGATGCACAGCGACATCCACAGTAATCGGCAGGCCGTCGTGTTGAGCGCGGGCGATCATTTGTGCAGCACGCTCGCTGGAGAGTTGGCAAAAGTGGGCACGTACACCGGTTTGTTCAATAAGTTGTAGTTCGCGAGCTACTGCAATGGTTTCGGCGGCTTCCGGTATACCTGGTAAGCCCAGCCGTACGCTAACGGCTCCTTCATGTGCACAACCGCCATTGGCCAACCAGTGGTCTTCGGCATGTAAAAAAACGGTCATGTTTTGGCTGGCCGCATATTCCATGGCGCGCCGCATGACTTCGGTATTACTGATCGGTTGATTCGCATTACTGACACCAATACAGCCGGCTTCTTTCAGGGCGTCCATCTCGGCCAGGTGTTTACCTTCAAGTCCTTGCGTCAAAGCGCCCAGTGGAAGTACTCGGGCGTTGTCGGACATTTCGGCATGGTGACGAATTAAATCCACCACGGCAGGAGTATCGGTGACCGGATCCGTATCGGGCGGACACACCAGTGTGGTAATGCCCGCGTTGACCGCCGCAAAAGTTTCACTGGCGATGGTTGCTTTATTTTCCTGTCCCGGTTCACGCAGGCGGGCATGCAGGTCAATCAAGCCAGGGCAGACCACCTGATTGCTGGCATCAATAGTGCGTTCGGGTTTGAAGCCTTTGGGTGCTTTTCCTAGCGCTAGAATTTTTCCGTTTTCGATGTGCAGGTCGGTAACTTGATCAATGTTGTTGGCCGGATCAATGATGCGCCCTCCTGTAATACTAATAGCAATGCTGATGTTCATTCGGCGCTTTCCTCGACGGGAGGCCGGCCCAGCACCATGGACATGACGGCCATGCGCACCGCAATACCATTGGTGACCTGTTCCAGAATGACAGATTGCGGACCATCGGCAACTTCGGAGGCAATCTCTACACCGCGATTGATTGGGCCGGGGTGCATGACAATGGCATCCGGTTTAGCGAGCTTGAGTTTTTCTTCGGTCAGGCCGAATGTTTGAAAGTATTCCTGTTCGCTGGGCAGCAAGGCACCGGTCATACGTTCTTTCTGCAGCCGTAGCATGATGACGACATCTGCGTTGCGTAAACCTTCTTCCATATCGTGGAATACATGGACCCCCAGACTTTCAACCTGGTCTGGAATGAGTGTCTTGGGAGCAACCACTCGTAATTCTGAAACTCCCAGGGTTGTGAGCGCATGAATTTGCGAGCGCGCCACGCGTGAATGCATGATGTCGCCAACAATGGTGACGGTGAGTGGAGCAAATTCTTTTTTGTGGCGGCGAATGGTGAACATGTCCAGTAGCACCTGAGTTGGATGCGCGTGCCGACCATCACCGGCATTGATAACGCTAATATGCGGGGCTACGTGTTGAGCGATTAAATGTGCGGCACCGCTGTCGCCGTGTCTAACCACAAACATGTCGCATTGCATGGCTTCAAGGTTGCGCAACATATCCAGCAGACTCTCACCTTTTACTGTGGCGGAGGTATTCACATTGATTTTGAGCACGTCCGCCGAGAGTCGTTTAGCAGCCAGTTCGAAAGTGGTTAAGGTTCGGGTGCTGGGTTCAAAAAATAAATTTACAATGGTTTTGCCGCGTAACA
>JAUWLO010000200.1 GCA_030613605.1 Gammaproteobacteria bacterium
CCGTGTTTCACCGTGTTTAAATACTTCAAATTGCTTTTCGGTCAGGCGGTATTTTTTTAAAGCTTCTTTCAGTTTTACGGGCGGCTCATCCAGTGGCTCATCCGTCAATATGAATGTGCCCCAGTGCATAGCGACTGAATATCTGGAATTGATATCCAGATGTATTTTTACGGCTTCTTCCGGATTAACATGGTGGGATTTCATAAACCACCTGGGTTCGTAAGCACCTATAGGAATCAGAGCAAGTCCAAAGTCCTGATACTTATCGCCAATGTCTTTAAAGTGTTTTGCGTAACCCGTGTCACCTGCAAAAAATATGCGACTGTCATTGGCTTCAATGACCCATGAGGCCCAAAGCCGTTCAAAGGTGTCAAACAAGGAGCGCTTGCTCCAATGCTGAACTGGCTCTGCGGTGAATCTCACGCCATTGTCTGGGCCATTAATGGTATGGCTTTGTGCCCAGTCCAGCTCTACGACGTTGACTGATTCCAGGTTTAATTCTTCAAACCAGGCCTTCATTCCCAAAGGTACTAGAAACGTTAAGCGACGTTTTTGGTTGTGTTTGGATAATGCGATAACCGTTGCAACATCCAGAGAGTCGTAGTGATCGTGTGAAATAATGACGACATCGATTTCTGGAAAATCGTTTATTTTCATTGCGGGTGATATGACGCGTTTTGGGCCAGCCCATGAAAGCGGTGAGGCGCGGTCTGAAAATTGCGGATCGGTTAATATGTTAAGACCTGAAAACTGAATGAGGAACGTGGCATGCCCAATCCAGGTCAGCGTCGCTTTGTCTGTATTGGTTTTCAGAAAATTATGGTGAGTCGAATCAATTTCAAAATTATAGGCGTCAACACCTGGTATATCTTTGAAGAATTTTTCCCAGCGCCACTTCATAAACTCCCATAAACCTTTATCATCCTCATAGTAAATATTTTTAAAACCTGATTTTGTGTGGTGTGCTTTTGTTGGGTCGTAATGCGGATTGGATGAGCAGGCGATGAGAAAGCTGGCAGATAAAGCTAATGCCAAAATAAAGGTGATGTTAATTAGTTTCATTTATTTATAATATTAGCGAATATTCTTCCCAGAACCTATTTTATTCTTTACGCAGACCGCTATCTCGGCACG
Organism: Gammaproteobacteria bacterium; assembly: GCA_030613605.1. Lineage (GTDB taxonomy): Bacteria > Pseudomonadota > Gammaproteobacteria > SZUA-152 > SZUA-152 > SZUA-152. The sequence continues at coordinate 1,135 of JAUWLO010000200.1, forward strand.
CGTTTCTTAGCTAGTATTATAAAATGATCACGCTTACCGTTAATGGAAGATCTGTCGAGGTAAATGATGGCTCGACATTGCTCGATGCGGCCAGGGAAGCTGGCGTGTATATTCCCACGCTCTGTCACTATCCTCGTTTGCCGTCCCATGCCGTGTGCAGCATGTGTCTCGTGGATGTTAATGGTGAAGCCCGGCCGCAACCTGCCTGTGATACCAGGGCGAAAGAGGGTGATATTGTAGAGACGGACTCCAGAGATCTGCAGGAATTTCGTAAAACAAATGCAGAATGGCTGCTGGCGCGCCATCCGAACGATTGCATGCGATGTGAAGTAAATGGGTCTTGCCAGCTGCAGAATTTTGTTAGCGAGTATCAATTAGAGGACAGATGGGAAAAGGTCCCGATAGGTTCGGTAGATCATCCGGAGCATATTCTGACTGACCATACATCGCCGAGTATCTGGCGTGATCTATCAAAATGCATTGAATGTGGTTTGTGTGTAGAGGCGTGTGGTGAACCGGGGCAACAACAATACGTGATCGGATTTGCAGAGCGTGGATCAGACCGCTTGCCTGTCACTGTTTTTGATCAATCTCTGGCTGACACCAAATGTATCTCCTGCGGTCAATGCACACTGGTGTGCCCAGTTGGTGCTTTGATCGAGACGCCACATTGGCACGATGTTCTTCATACCCTTGATACACGTCGACGACTATCGGCAGTACAGGTTGCGCCTGCAACGCGTGTTGCCATTAGTGAAGAGTTCGGAATGAAACCCGGTACTGTGAGCACCGGCAGAATGATCAATGCCCTAAGACAGTTGGGTTTTGATTACGTGTTTGATACTAATTTTGGCGCTGACTTAACCATCATGGAAGAAGGCACAGAGCTTGTGACGCGCCTCAAGAGTAAGAAGGAGAAACAGAAGCCTTTAGTGAACATTAAGCAATTACCGCTTTTTACTTCCTGCTGCCCGGGTTGGGTGAACTGGGTTGAGATCAACCGGCCTGATCTTCTGCCACACTTGAGCACAACAAAATCACCGCAGCAAATGCATGGTGCACTCACAAAACGGGGCGCTTTCGCACGTTCGCTTGGTTCTGAATTCGCAGAGGGAAATACAGAACCCTATGTTGTTAGCGTAATGCCCTGTACTGCCAAAAAAGATGAAGCGGTTCGGCCAGGTATGTCCGGTGATTTAGATCATGTTCTCACAACACGCGAACTGGCAAGAATGATCAAGGCGCGCGGTATTGCGTTTAGTGCGCTGTCGGAAGAGGGTGAATTCGATAACCCGCTTGGTGAAAGCACAGGCGCAGGACAGATATTTGGTGCATCGGGTGGTGTTATGGAAGCGATGGTGCGCACAGCATCGCACTTCATCGGCGAGGAGAACGAGAACTCACTTTCGTTGGAATGGCATAAACTGCGCGGTGTAAGCAAAGGAATTAAAACGGCCGAGATTCCTGGTATAGGTAAGGTGGCCGTCTGCAATGGCATTGCAGCTGCGCAACGTATGCTGGAAACAGAAGCATGGCGAGATGAGTATGTCGGCATTGAGGTTATGGCATGTGTTGGTGGATGCCTGGGTGGTGGTGGAGAACCTAAGTCCATGGACCCACTTGTCCTGGAGAAGCGCATGCAGGCCATTTATAACGTCGACAAAAATGCACCGCGGCGTCGTTCGTATGAAAACCAGGACATTCAAAAATTGTATGCGACAGAATTGAATGAACCCAATTCCGTTGAGGCACATGCACTACTTCACACGAGCTATGCTGCACGAAATTCCAAACGATTGCTTTTGATGCGATTTCTTGATTGTGTCGACAGGCGAGACGCCAGTGGTGCGGCCAAACTGTTTCATGCGGATGCGTTGTGGTCAACGGCTTCACCTTTCGGTGACATCCAGGGCGCTGCGAATATCGAGGCGTTAATCAATACTCGTTTGCCACCGCGTAAGTATGGCCCAGCATATGCCCGACATCGGATGGAATCCACTGCGGATATTGACGATCTCACTGTCGTGACACCTGCGGGCGAACGATGCAGGTTTAGTTTGGAGGTAGACACCATACATGAAGGTAGTCAGTCCAGGATGGTGATCAAAAAACTTATTCGGGAAGTCCTGTAATCAAATGGCTCGGAGCCCATGAATAATTTGGGTCAGAGAACAATCTTTACTAATATTATAGAAGGAGTTGTTCTCTGGCTCAGTTTTTCGGAGCAAGGATATGCTATTTAAAAAATCGCCTGAAAAATTCTGGGATATGATCTCGTCTAAATATGCTGCGTCGCCTATTCCAGATAGGCCGGCTTATGAGACAAAAATCCAGAAAATAAAAACCTTTCTGACAACTGAGAAAGTTGTGCTGGATATTGGTTGTGGTACCGGTACCCAATGTGGAGATATTGCAGGCAATGTAAAACAGGTCACCGGCATTGATATCTCCCGTAAATTACTGGCCATTGCAGAACAGAGAAAAGCTGAGCGCAAGCTGGATAATGTCGAGTTTCTACAAACATCCTTGTTTGATGAGCGTTTTCAGCCGGGCAGTTTCGATGTTGTGACAGCATTTTATGTGTTGCATTTTTTCGAAGATATCGATGCCGTCTTTAAGCGTATACATGATCTGCTTAAACTCGATGGTTTGTTTATTTCAGAAACGGCATGCCTGGGTGAAAAAAATATAATATTAGCCAGATCGTTGCGATTCGTGGGGCATCTTGGATTTTTGCCATTAATTAATCTGCTGACGACCACTCAACTGGAAAATGCACTGGAAAAATCAGGTTTTAGCATC
>JAUWLO010000096.1 GCA_030613605.1 Gammaproteobacteria bacterium
ACGTTTGGGAGTCGGTAACCCCATCGTTGGCAAAGAACTACCGAGTAACGGCTGTCGACCTGCCAGGCCATGGCCGTAGTGTGGATGACCATGGTGATTATAATCTAAAAAATTTAGCGGAACAGGTGTTGGAAGTAACGCCACCGGGAGCAACTGTGGTTGGTTGGTCTATGGGAGGTCTGGTCGCAACACAGATGGTTCTGGATAACCCCGCTGCGATAAACAGGCTGGTTCTGGTTGCAAGTGCGCCAAAATTTGTACGAGACGAATCATGGCCTGATGGCATGGAGGCAGAACTGCTCGATAATTTTGCGGGTGATTTGCGAGAAGATTATCGCAATACCGTAAAACGATTTATCGCGATTCAGGCCATGGGCAGTGATAACCCACGAGAAGAACAGCGCGTTTTGCGTGACCGCGTATTTCGGTATGGTGATCCACAAATTGCTGCGTTAGAAGGTGGCCTGAAAATTTTACACCAAACAGATTTACGCTCTCGACTGGCTGAAATAAAAATCCCCATGTTGTTGCTTACAGGGGAGCATGATTCATTGTTTCGACGTCAGGCAGCAGAACGTGCCCAGTTATTAAACAGCAACTCGAAACTTGTGGTGATAAAAGGCGCTGGTCATGCGCCATTCCTGTCGCACGAGAAAGAGTTTTTAAAAGAATTGAAACTTTTTCTAATGGAAACAACGATTGGCCAATGACTAGCGACAACCCACAAATACATCTTCTGGATAAAAAACTGATTCGTCAATCGTTTGATGCGGCAGCACCGCATTATGACGATGTGGCGGTGCTGCAGCGAGAGGTTGGCCAGCGGCTGGTCGAACGTCTTGAGATAATAAAGTTGTCACCTGCTGTGATTCTTGATGTCGGTGCCGGCACTGGCTATATCAGTCAGGCATTAAAGAAGGTTTACAAAGGTGCTCGAATCTTATCGCTGGATATTGCGCCTGGCATGCTACAGGTTGCCAGGTCTAAAAACAGCTGGATAAATAAATGGTTTGGTGACGATGGATTTATTTGTGGTGATGCAGAATATTTGCCCCTTGCTGATAATAGTGTTGACTTAATATTTTCAAACCTGACGTTGCAATGGTGTGGTGAGCTCGATCAAGCTTTTTCAGAATTTAAACGAGTGTTAAAACCGGAAGGCCTGTTAATGTTTTCAAGCTTTGGGCCGGATACCCTGAAAGAGTTGCGTGAAAGTTGGCGCCTGGCAGATGTAGATGCCGATGAGGTTAATGTGAGCACGCATGTGAATGATTTTATCGATATGCATGACATAGGCGATGCTCTATTGCGTGCAGGATTGTCAGATCCCGTCATGGATGTGGAGAATTTTACTCTCACTTATTCCGATGTTTACCAGTTGATGCGAGAGCTAAAGGCGTTGGGGGCGCACAATGTGGCCAATGCTCGACGTCATAGTCTTACGGGAAAAACACGCTTGAAAAATATGGTGTTGTCCTACGAAAATTTCCGCGTTGATGGTTTATTGCCAGCAACATACGAAGTTGTATACGGCCATGCCTGGGGAGTGTCGGATGATCAGAATTTCGAAATCTCTCTTTCCTCGTTAACCGATACAGGAATACTGTCTTGAGGAAAGGTATTTTTATTACCGGCACGGATACCGACGTTGGTAAGACAACGGTTGCGCTGGGGTTGATTTCGGCACTACAGAAAAAAGGTTTACGTGTCGGGGTAATGAAGCCGGTATCGGCTGGCTGCGAGCTAACCAGTGATGGTCTTCGCAATGAAGATGCCGTGTTGCTAATGCAACAGGCCTCGGTAGATTCCCCCTATGAAATTGCAAACCCCTACGCCTTTGAACCTGCAGTTGCACCTCATATTGCTGCTGCGGAAGCCGGTGTTGAGATCGATATCGAAGTGATTCGTCAGTGTTATCTCAAGATTGCAGAAAAGGTGGATGTGGTTATTGTTGAAGGTGCCGGTGGCTGGTTGGTGCCAATCAATGAGAATGAAACCATGGCAGATGTTGCAAAGGTTTTGTCTCTGGATGTAATCACTGTGGTTGGCATCAGGCTGGGTTGCTTAAATCATGCTTTGCTAACTTCGCAAAGCATTGAGTCTGGCGGGTTAAATCACTGTGGATGGGTTGCAAATCATTTGCTTCCAAACGTAAAAAACGCAAAAGAAAATATAAATACTTTACGTGCTCGTATTTCCGCACCATTGCTCGGTGAGATAAAATTTAATGAGGTTACAGATTCGAATGTTATTGCTAACCAGCTAAATATTGATCAACTACTGATCTAAACATCGAATGTCTGCTTCGCAGCGTAAGCAGTCATTGCGCTTAAGCAATTAAATACGGGCACACAATTAAAACCAGACTTTCAAAATACTACGAGTAAAAGAAAACCGCCCCTGATGTAGAGGCGGTTATTTGTGACTGTATTTTTTACACTGATACTATTGCTGCCAGTGTTGATGTGTAGTTAGGTCTGCTAGTCGAAGTGATACGCAGCAAAAACGCCTAAATGAGTACCGCCAGCTTCTGCATCAACGCCGAATAATGTCACACTCGCATTAGATAAGCGACCGAGAAAGCCGATACTAAACGCATCACCCACCATAAAATCCATTCCGGCACCCAACCAAAATCCGATGGTCGAGTCGGATTCGGAGACTGTAACCCCAAACGCCGAGACCGAAACATCGGCAGAAATATTAGCTAATCCGCCTTCGACAAAAAATCGCGCTCTATCTTCTACCAAGTATTTTCTTGCACCAATTCCAAGTTCAGTAGTTTCACCTGTTAATTTAATGCCGCTTATAGTCTCAGAGTCTTCTGAACTTAAGTAGGTCACCACCAAGGCCGCAGGCCATTCTGGTTTTTGATATTCGAAACCTAAACCAAATTCAGTCTGCGATTCAACCGGCTCCCAATCGCCTTTATCGAGTGATTTATTTCCGTACATAATGCTGATATTACTCGCAGCGTAAACTCCACTCGTTAATGTTGCTAACAGGATTATCATAATGAACTTTACGATTTTGTGTTTTTTATACATTACTATGTTGCCCCTTAATGTGAGTATTCAGTAAAAAATCGATTCGGTTTCGGATTAATCCGTTATATTGTATAAATAATTATATTCTTAATTAAACTCATTATTGCTTCCGAATGAGCATCAAAATATCTTACCCAATTTCCCCCAGCCTGTATGTAGGATAAATCCTACATACTAAATAAAAAATCGAGCTGTTTTTTTATTAATGTAGGCCACGGCTGGCTCCCACATCGAACGACCGGTTGAAGTCGCAGTATAAAGCAGCCATTCAAGTCTACAACCTGTGGGCAATAAAAAAGGCCGCTAGTAAGCGGCCTTTTTTGATTCCAGGTTTAGTCAGTCTTTAAGCGACCAGCGCACCCTTCATTTTTTTCATAGCATTGGCTTCCAGCTGACGAATACGTTCTGCCGAAATGCCATACTTGCCTGCGAGATCATGCAGGGTTGCTTTCTTTTCAGACAACCAGCGGCTTTGCAAAATGTCGCGGCTGCGGTCATCCAGATCACTTAACGCATCAGTCAGGCGAGTATTGTTATGTTCTTCCCAATCCTCGGCTTCCAGTTGCGCAGCAGGTTCCATGCTCATGTCTTGCAGATAACCGGCGGGTGCTGGTTTAAAGTCACTGTCATCGTCGGCATCGTAGCCGTCAAAGGCCGTGTCCTGACCACTCATGCGTTCTTCCATTTGGCGCACGGTAGCTTCCGGAACATCCAGAGCCTTGGCGACAGTTTCAACCTCATCCTGCGTGAACCAGCCAAGACGTTTTTTGTTCTTGCGAAGATTGAAGAACAGTTTGCGTTGAGCTTTGGTAGTGGCCAGTTTAACAATGCGCCAGTTGCGCAGAATGTATTCGTGCATTTCGGCGCGAATCCAGTGCACGGCAAAAGACACCAGGCGAACATTCATGGTGGGGTCAAAGCGTTTAACGGCTTTCATCAGGCCGATGTTACCTTCCTGAATCAGGTCAGCCTGAGGCAGGCCATAACCACTGTAGCCTTTGGCGACGTGAATCACGAAACGCAGATGCGACATAACCATCCGGCGTGCGGCACCGAGGTCACCCCCTTGCTGTAAACGTATTCCCAGCTCACGTTCTTCCTCCACGCTGAGCATAGGCACCTGTGCGGCGGCCGAAATATAGGCCGACAGGCTTCCGGTTGGAACGGCAAGTTCAACTGACAGGTCTTTATTCATTGGTTCTCCCACTGATTTCATGTGTCTAGTTTAGCAGTCACGTACTAGGAGTGCCAAACTAAATTATAGTTCCCTAATATTCCAGGGTCTGTGAGTGGCTATTTTTAGGAGATTTATGGGGAAAATTGAAAAAATCAAGAAGGTTCAATGGCTTGCAGGTGTTTTCCGACGGCCAGCCAGGAGCCTAACAGCCCCAGGAATATGCCAGAACCCAGTAAAATAGCGGTGGTTTCCAGATCCAGCCCACCCAGCGAGAACTGGCTGTTGTAGAGGAAAGACAGTCGACTGACGGGCTCACTCAGCAGTCCCAGCCGAATACCCACCAGCATCCAGGCCAGCACCGCTCCCAGGAGCCCGTACCAGAAGCCGGTGTAGAGGAAGGGCCGACGGATGAAGGCATTGGTGGCACCAATAAGCTTGGTGACCACGATCTCGTCACGACGACTGAGAATGGTTAGACGAATGGTGTTACCGATGACCAGTAAAATGGCCAGCGACAGCAGGCTGCCCAGTAATAGCACACCCCGTTTGCCAAGCTCGATAATGCCACTCAGGCGACGCACCCATTCCATATCCAGTTGCGCCAGATCCACAGGTTTTAGCTCCCGCACCTTGCCCAGCAACAGTTCCATTTGGGCGGGTTCTGAGGCTTCTGATGTGGGTTGTACCACCAGCACCGCGGGCAGAGGATTTTCATTGAGTGAATCCAGAGCGTCACCGAATCCGGATAATTTACGAAATTCCTCCAATGCCTGCTCGCGGGAGATATAACGGACTTCCTCGACACCATCCCAGCCACGCAGTTTTTTGGCCAGCTTCTGTATACGTTTTTCGGAGACACCCTGTTTGATGAACAGTGACATTTGGGCTGTGCCTTCCCAGCCGGTGGAGAGTTTTTGCACGTTCTGTAGCAGCACATGCAGCCCTGCGGGTAGCGCCAGGGCGATGCCAATCACAGCGGCGGTCATAAAGGTGGCAAAGGGGGTGCGCCACAGAACGCCGAGGGACGATACCAGCACCCAGAGATGGTGGGTAAAGTAAGCGTTTACTTTCCCGCGAGGCTTTTGTCTTGCAGGCGTATTGGTGGAGTTGTTTGGCCGTGGGCTTTTGCGTCGTTCTCTGCGAGGGCTCATATTCCACCTCCGGCAGCAGCCACCGTCTCGCCGATGAGGTCGGCAGTAGAGCCATCGCGGTCCAGTCGACCCTGTTTGAGAGTCAGCAGGCGATGATCCAGTCGGGAGATAAGATCGTGGTCGTGGGTGGCGACAAGCACGGTGACACCTACCTGATTAAACTGTTCGAACAGCTGCATAATCTCTTTGGAAAGCTCGGGGTCCAGATTACCGGTGGGCTCATCGGCCAGCAGCAAAGGCGGACGGTTGACCACCGCCCGGGCAATACCCACCCGTTGTTGCTCACCACCAGACAGGGTGATGGGCATGGCCCGTTCCCGTCCTAGCAGACCAACTTTATCCAGCGCGGCGCGCACCCGGCGGCCTACTTCGCTCTGGTGGTAACCGGCTATGATCAGGGGCAGTGCGACATTATCGTACACAGTGCGGTCAAAAAGCAGATTGTGATTCTGGAATACCACGCCGATTTTGCGGCGCAGGGCGGGAATGTGGCGGCTTTTGAGTCGGTTGAGATTCTGGCCGTCGATAATGACGTTGCCGCGCGAAGCTCGCTCAATGCACGCGATCAACTTCAACAAGCTACTCTTGCCCGCACCGGAATGCCCAGTGAGAAACACCATTTCGCCCGGTTCGATGTGAAAGCTGACACCCGATAAAGCCTCGTGGCCGCCTGGGTAGCGTTTGTTGACGTTATCGAATTTAATCATAAAAGTTCAGGGTAAAGAATAAAGGGTAAAGATGAAAGTAAAAAATGAACCCACTTTTCTCTTTCATCTTTACTCTTTTATCTGCTCTCTATCCAGCAACGCATCCACAAACTCTTTGGGTTCGAAGGGCCGAAGGTCATCAATGCCTTCGCCTACGCCAATAAAGCGTATAGGCAGCCCCAGCCGTTTGGCCACCGCAAAAATCACCCCGCCCTTGGCGGTGCCGTCCAGCTTGGTGAGTGTAATGCCGGACACACCCACGGCGTCGCGAAATTGTTCGGCCTGTACCACGGCATTTTGGCCAATGCCGGCATCCAGTACCAGCATCACCTCGTGGGGCGCGGTTTCGTCAAGCTTGGTAATCACTCGGCGTACTTTTTTCAGTTCTTCCATCAAATTCGACTGGGTGTGCAGGCGCCCAGCGGTATCGGCGATGAGTACGTCTATGTCTTTGGACTTGGCTGATTGCACGGCATCGAATATTACAGAGGCTGTGTCGGCGCCAGCATGCTGGGCCACCACGGGAACCTCGTTGCGTTTGCCCCATTCCTGCAATTGCTCTACCGCGGCGGCGCGGAAGGTGTCGCCCGCTGCCAGCATTACTGATTTACCTTCGAGCTGGAATTTCTTCGCCAGTTTGCCAATGGTGGTGGTTTTGCCCGCACCGTTAATGCCAACCATGAGAATAACGTAGGGCCGGGCGTTGGTGTCTATTTCAAGTGGTGCCGAGGCGGGTGCGAGAATGCTGGTCATGTCTTCGTGCAGGGCGGCAAACAGGGCATCTGCATCGGCCAACTGGTTTCTGTTAACCCGACTGGTGAGGTCGCTGACAATTTCCCGGGTTGCCTCTACGCCGACATCCGAGGTTAGCAACAGGGTTTCGATTTCTTCCAGCACATCATCATCGATGGCCTTTTTGCCCAGTACCAGGTCGGACAGGCCAGAGGTCAGCCCGCCACGGGTACGCGAAAGGCCGGACTTGAGGCGGGAAAACAGGCCGGGTTTTGTCTTATCCGGGTTTTCTGTGGTGTTATTTTCAGATATAGGTGCAGATACTGGAGTAGCTGTCGTTTTATCGGATTTGTTTTTTTTGAAACCAAACATGGACGTCGGTGGTCAGAGCTTCTGTTATTTGGGGCGGTTCCAGATAAACCGGTTCGCCGGAGCCGCGTAATTGGGTAGACTATCCTACCACTCGCGGCCACCAAACGTCAGTCGCGGGGCATGGATACCATAAATAAGTCGTTCACAAATAAGTATTAAGATGCAAATTCACGTCGAGAACTAAAATCTATGATTCATATATACAAGAAACATGCTGTTGCCAAAATTTTGCTGGCCGCAGTGATTGCTGTGGCGCTTGCTGCATGCGAAAAAACGCCGAGTAATAAAGCAGACAATGGTACCCCTGCGGCCGATGTCGCTGCAATAGGACAATATAAAGAAGGCCATATCGCATCAACGAATGATGTGCATGAATATATGCTGGCCAATGGCCTGAAGGTCATTATTAAGGAAGATCACCGGGCGCCGGTGGTAGTTTCCCAAATCTGGTACAAGGTGGGCGCAAGTTAC
>JAUWLO010000113.1 GCA_030613605.1 Gammaproteobacteria bacterium
AAAAGGCAAACACCCGCAGGTGTTTGCCTTCCCTAAAAAAATGATAACGATCTGTATGACTAAAGGGGTCGTTTGATGCTCACTGCACCGCGTAAATCACCTGTCTTATAGCCTGTGGCCTGATCGTGAGGGTAACGTTCATTAAGCAGTTTCTTTACGGCAGGATCCATCTTGGCAGTATCACCATGACAGGCCAGGCACTGGTCTTTAACACCAATGGCCTTCATGAAGCGGAAATATTTTCCGTCCTTTTCCTCGACCACCTCGGCAAAGGCCATTTTGTCAAAAGTCTCACCCTTGCTGGCACGATCAGAAAACTGGGCTAGAATCTGTTGTTCCCAGGTATCGGGCATAGCCAACATGGGATTGCGAATACGCGTTCCGACACGGGTCACTTTCCAGCCTTTATTACGGGAAATTTCAGCGGTAATTTGTGGCGCCAGTTCAGAGCAGATCTTGACCGCTGCGACTGGACCACCAGCTTTCATCTCCTTTTTCATTGCTCCACCAAGTTTGGTGACGAAGGCCTTCGTGGTTTCCACAGCTTCTTTTTTCATGGTGGATAAATCAGCGCCCGCAACCGCAAGGCTAGAGGAAAGCAGCGTAAGGGCAGCCGGCAGGTAGATGGTTTTGTATCTTGTCATATTTATCTCCGTTATCCTGGTCAGGATTAATTAAAAAATATTAAATATAAGGAAATACTAATATAGCGTCGATTTTGAAAACTTCAAGGAGCTCTGTTAATGATTTTTCCGGAACAGGCTGTTGATGACCGACCGTTAGTTGACTGATATGCTGTGACTCTACTTATTTCGGTTGCTTAATCTGATGGAGGACAGCGTTGTGATCGGCAAGAAAAACATCGTATTTGGGTTTCTATTTCTGGCCACTACAGCGGCGTTGGGTCCGCTAATGGTGATTAAGTATGAAACCTGGGGTGCAGCCAATGGCGACAAGCAGGTAGTCGTTGGCGCGTTACAATTACTCAAAGACGGCGACTATGCCGAAGACCCCGAAACCCTCGAAGACCTCACGGCCAAACAACTGGCCATTGCGAATACCGAATCCATTCTCGCTATGAACAAAGTCGGCGCCGCCGAATTTGATATTGATTTCATTAAGGGTGGTCCCCACGCCCATGGCAACCTCGAAGCCCTGTTGAATATTGCCGTGGGTCTTGCGCTGTGTTTTATCGCGGCTCCTTTGAAACTCAAACAGGCAGTGAGCTGGATGTTTATTGTTGGCACCCTGATGCACTCCGGGCTGTTGTATATGGAACGAGTCTTTATGATGCCCTGGGCAAACACTCTGCTTGAAACGGGCATTGGGCCGGTGTTGATATTGCTGGGACTGGTGTTGATGGGCGGGTTGGCGGCGAAGGGATTTAAGGGTGAAGTGGTGCGCGATTGATTCGTGTGCTTTTGTTTATAGACCGGTAAGTCATTGGCTTATTATCGCCAAATCTGGGTTTTCAAATCTGGACGGCATATACTGTTTCTATGAGAGATCTCTACCCCAAGATCAAACCTTACGCCAAACACCATATTGAAGTGGGTAATCCTCATGTCCTGTATATAGAGGAAAGTGGTGTGCCCGATGGTATTCCGGTGGTATTTGTTCATGGCGGACCGGGTTTCGGCTGTTCTCCTGTCAATCGTTGTTTTTTCGACCCGGAAAAATATCGCATTATTCTTTTTGACCAGCGTGGTTGTGGGCGTTCAACGCCACACGCTTCTCTGGAAAATAATACGACACAGGACCTGGTCGAAGATATGGAAGTCGTTCGCGAAACCCTTGGCATTAAAAAATGGTTAGTGTTCGGTGGCTCCTGGGGTTCGACCTTAAGTCTGGTGTATGCCGAAACCCATCCTGATCGTGTCTTAGGTTTAATTTTGCGCGGCATTTTTTTATGTCGGCCGCATGAGATTCAGTGGTTTTATCAGCAGGGCGCCAGCCATATTTTTCCGGATTACTGGGAAGACTTTCTTAAGCCCATTCCTGAAGAAGAACGTGATGATATGGTGAGCGCTTATTATAAAAGGCTCGACAGTGATAACGAGCTGGCGCGCATGGCCACGGCCAAGGCCTGGGCAAAATGGGAAGGTCGTACCTCGACACTGCATCCCAGTAAAACGGTTGTTGATCATTTTAGCGAACCCCACAATGCGTTGAGTCTGGCGCGTATCGAGTGCCATTATTTTTCCCACGATAGTTTTCTGGAACCCAATCAAATTCTGCGTGATGCAGAGCGACTGGCAGATATTCCGGGAATCATTGTGCAGGGTCGATACGATGTAGTGTGTCCCATGCAAAGTGCCTGGGACTTGTATCACGCCTGGCCGGGTTCGGTGATGCAGATTATTCCTGATGCCGGGCACTCCGCGCTGGAGACGGGGATTATAGACGCGCTAGTGCGTGCGACGGATGATTTCGCGTTGCGCCTGGAGTAAGCGCTGGCAGGAAAAATCATGATTGGTTTATTGCAACGTGTGACTGAAGCCAGTGTTTCCATCGATAAACAAACCGTTGGCCAAATCGGTCGAGGTCTTCTGGTGTTGGTCGGTGTGGAAAAGGGCGACAGTGAATCACAGGCTGACCGATTGCTGGAACGCCTGTTGGGTTACCGAGTATTTCCTGATGAAGAAGGCAAAATGAATCTTAGCCTCACAGATATACAGGGTGGCTTGTTACTGGTTCCTCAATTTACCCTCGCCGCTGATACCCAAAAAGGTAAACGTCCCAGTTTTAGTTCTGCCGCAACTCCTGAAAAAGGCCAGGCGTTATTTCAATATTTGGTAAAGCGTGCGCAGGCTGTTCATTCGGATGTCGCAAGGGGCAGCTTTGGTGCAGACATGCAGGTATCGCTTGTGAATGATGGGCCGGTGACCTTTTGGTTGGAGGCGCATTAGCCGTTAGTTGGTAATTGTTACCCAGGAGCAGTTAGCCAAGCACCTGTGTAACAGCTTCAATACGCAATTTTTGCAATTCTTTACCGATGGCCGCTCCGGTAAGTCCTTCTTCGATCAAAGCCTCAGTGTTAATAGCTGCCGCCGCCAGGTACACCTCGCGAAACATTTTGGTTTGTTCAGGTTGTTTGTCCTCGAAACCCAAACGGCCACGTGAGTCGGATTCGCAGGCGATAAGAAACTGTTCAAAACGTTCCGGGCGACGAAAGGCATCCAGGTTTTGCAGTGTTTTTAGAATGGTATCGGGGCGCATTTCGCCAATGCAGAAGTAATGCAAATGGTATTGGGTCACCAGCTCGGCCAGTTCACGGTAAGTATTGGGAACCCGATAGCGATTACACAATTCAGTCACCAAAGGCACGCCACGTTGTTCGTGGCCAATGTGTTTGGGCCATTCTTCTTCGGGTGTTGTGCCTTTTCCCAGGTCATGCAGCAGTGCGGCAAAGCGTACGTCATTATCAGTGGAAAGTTTTGCGGCCTGTTCCAGTACCATCATGGTATGTACGCCAGTATCGATCTCCGGGTGATGCAGCTCAGGCTGGGGTACGCCAAACAGGCGGTTAATTTCCGGGAACAGTTTTTCCAGGGCGCTGCATTCGCGCAACACTTCAAAAAAACGCGAGGGTGTTTGTTCGCCTAGTGCCTTATTGGTTTCCGCCCACACTCGTTCGGCTACCAGCGCATCCACTTCACCGGCTTCCACCATGCTTTGCATAAGGGTATTAGTTTCTGGAGCCACAGTAAAACCCAGGTGCGCAAAGCGTGCCGCAAAACGCGCCACGCGCAGAATGCGTACCGGGTCTTCACTGAAGGCCGGTGAGACATGGCGCAGGATTTTATTCTGAATGTCCTGCTGACCATGGAATGGGTCGATTAATTCACCATCCGGTGTTTCCGCAATAGCATTCACGGTGAGGTCGCGCCGCAATAAATCCTCTTCCAGAGTGACATCAGGTGCTGCGAACATTTCAAAGCCATGGTAACCCGGTGCTGTTTTTCGCTCGGTACGGGCCAGGGCATATTCTTCATGAGTATCGGGGTGCAGGAAGACTGGAAAGTCTTTGCCGACCTGTTTGTAGTTGAGAGCTAGCATTTCAGCGGGCGTACTGCCAACCACCACCCAGTCGCATTCCCTGGGTTTTAACCCCAGTAATTTGTCACGTACTGCTCCGCCGACCAGATAAATGTCCATGCGGTTATGTTACCCGCATGGCCCTGCAGTTAACACGTCGTTATCAAATGAAGGTATGCGTCTCCATTTAATATGGTTTTGAGGCTCATTTTGTCTAACAGGCGAATGGCGGCGCTGAATCACTGGTATCATGAGTGGTTATTATGGCTGGCGTATAGGGCTTTATCCTATATCCTTAGGGGTATCGTCCCACCTCAGTGATATGGATATCCTAAGAAAATCTATGGCCTATCAGACCGTCAATCCCGCCACCGGCGAAGCTTTGCAAGACTTTGACTCCTGGAATAGTGAGCAGCTGGAAGCGGCGCTATCTCAGGTCGCTGCTGCATCACCTGGCTGGGCACAAACTGATCTTGCTGAACGCTGTGCCTTATTGCGTCGGTTGGCCGAGGTTTTGAGAGACCAAAAAGAAGCACTGGCGCAGCTGGTTACCCTGGAAATGGGCAAACTGATATCCGAGTCTCGCGCCGAGGTCGAAAAATGTATCTCGGGGTGTGAGTATTATGCCGAACAGGCGCCCAGGTTTCTGGCGGATGAGGTCATCGAAACGGATGCCAGCAGGAGTCTGGTGGCCTACCAGCCTCTGGGCACTGTGCTGGCAGTCATGCCCTGGAATTTCCCTCTTTGGCAGGTGTTTCGTTTTGTCGCCCCCACATTGGTGGCAGGCAATACCGGTCTGCTTAAACATGCCTCCAATGTGCCCCAATGCGCGCTCGCCATTGAACAAATTATTCAAGAGGCGGGCTTTCCGCAGGGCGTGTTTCGTACCCTGATGATTAATGCCAGCGATGTCGCTCAGGTGATTGCGGATCCACGTGTCCATGCCGTGACCCTTACCGGTAGCGAGCCAGCTGGTCGACAGGTGGCCGCCTGTGCCGGTGAGAACCTCAAAAAAAGCGTGCTGGAGCTGGGTGGCTCGGATGCATTTGTGGTGTTGGCCGATGCCGGTCTTGATTTGGCGGTGGCCCAGGCGGTGGCCTCGCGTTATTTAAACGCTGGCCAAAGTTGTATTGCCGCCAAGCGTTTTATTGTGGTGGATGACATTGCCGAGGAATTTGTATCGCGATTTGCCACAGCGGTCGCAGCCCTGAAAACAGGCGACCCCACGGACGAGCAAACAACTCTGGCGCCCATGGCAAGAATGGATTTACGTGAGGAATTGCACCGGCAGGTGCGGGCCAGTGTGAAGGCCGGTGCAACCCTGGTAATTGGTGGAAATCCGGAGGAAGGTCCCGGAGCTTTTTATGAGGCGACCATTCTGGATCAGGTTAAACTGGGTATGGCCGCTTATGAAGAAGAGTTGTTTGGCCCAGTGGCAACCGTCATTCGTGCCCGTGATGAGGGTCATGCCTTAAGCATTGCCAACAGTTCTCGCTTTGGTCTCGGTGGCAGTGTGTGGACGCAAGATAGTGACAGAGGTGAACAATTTGCGCGACGGTTGCAGTCCGGTTCGGCATTTGTGAATGGGATGGTGAAAAGCGATGCACGATTACCTTTTGGTGGGATTAAGGCTTCTGGATATGGACGTGAGTTATCACACCACGGCATGCGTGAGTTTGTGAATATTAAGACGATATGGATTAAATGATGAGCATGGATCCTCAAGCAGCACTAAGCGATAAAGACTTTAAACGACGTGCTCGCAACCTGGTGATATTAGCCTGGACTGTTCCGCCGGTGTTTGGTTTGTCTTTTCTGTTATACATTCAACTGTTTACTGTAGAACAAATGATGGTCGTTATGTCTACACCAGTTGAACCTGGTTTTATTGTTCTGTCTTTGGCTTTTGCGCTGACGTATTTCAGTCATTTTTTACGCCCGGTAACTGAGTACCTTGAAAAACCCACTGAGATAGATGCAGCAAAAGCGCTGGCGCGGGTGCGTGGATTTCCTTTTCATTTTTGGAGCGTCTTTCTGATTTACCTGTTGATAGCGCCTGGGACTGTTATTTTCAGTGCCGAGTACTACACAGATTTTGTCGCTACACCAATGGACTGGTTTCGCATAAGTTTGGTGGCTTTAACTGTTTCCATTGTTGTAGGCTTGCCGATTTTTTTCAAAATGCTGGACTTGTTTGGGCGTGCATTGCAAGGCATACGCCTTGAAAGACCGGTGGTAAAAATTAGCACCCGTGTTTTTCTGATTGCCGCGCTGGTGCCTTTGCTGGTGAATACCATGCTGGTGCAGTATTACTGGACACGCACGGGTTATTTTGAGCTGGAGACGTTTGTTGTCTGGGGAAGTTTGCAGATATTGGTTGTTGTTGGTGCATTATTGTTTATGCGCAGTTGTACCCAGAGTCTTTCACCGCTGCAAAGCATCGTAGAAGGCAAGCGTGGCATCACTGATACGCACAAAATAATGGCCTGTTCAACAGATGAGCTGGGTGTGCTTGCGGGTCGTTATCAGGAACTGTTGGGGCATTTGCATCTACGACGTCGCGCGCGGGAAATTGGCAATCGTTTTCT
>JAUWLO010000032.1 GCA_030613605.1 Gammaproteobacteria bacterium
TTTTCGTGGCCAAAACCACCAAAGCAGTCGATTAGCTCGCAATACTCGGCAGCGACAGTAGCCATACGGTTGCTCTGTAGAGAAACTCTGCTCATTAACTCAGTCCTTTTACTCCCTGTTACCTGTTATCCCTTGTTAAAAAAAGCACTAATAACAGTGTAGTCGACCAAACAAAGCGTTGCAGAGACACAAAGCAAAGCCGCCTAACCAAACAACCGTCAACCCCTGGAAAAAAATGCGCAAACAAGTGGTACACTCATTAAATCGCTAATTCGCACCTGGAACCCCGGAGCATCACAATGACCGAAATCTCAACGATCCCAGTAGTGATGACCTTCGCCGGCAGCGATCCCAGTGGCGGCGCCGGCCTGCAAGCGGACATCGAAACACTTGCCAGCATGGGTTGCCATGCCAGCCCGATAATTACCGCCGTGACTGTGCAGGATACCCAGCAATTATTCCGCTATCAGGCTATGGAGGCCTCACTGGTGGTTGAACAGGCACGGGCTGTGCTTGAAGATATTCCCATCGCTGCCTTCAAAATTGGCATGTTAGGCAGCGTGGAAAATGTCGAAGCGGTTCATACTATTTTGACAGATTATCCCGACTCACCCGTAGTCCTCGACCCATTAATTACGGCTGGCGGCGGCGGCAACCTTGCTAACGATGAGCTTGTAGACGCCATGGTTAACCTGCTCTTTCCGCTCGCCACCGTACTAACCCCCAATAGCGAAGAAGCTCGCGCCTTCGCACCGGAAGCAGATAACCTGGATGCCTGCGCACAGGAACTTCTGGATCTGGGCAGCGAATACATTCTGATTACCGGCACACACGAAAGCACGCCCCATGTAATCAACCGTCTTTATGGTGATCATCGCTTACTGGAAACTTATACCTGGAATCGATTGCCCGCCAGTTATCACGGCTCCGGTTGCACTTTGGCTACCGCCATTGCCGCATTACTGGCGCAAGGCATGGATCCCAAAACTGCCATTCATGAAGCGCAGGAATATGTCTGGGAAGCGCTTAGCAACGGTTATCGCATCGGCATGGGTCAACACATTCCCAATCGTTTATTCTGGGCGAAAGGTGATGACGACGAACTGCCGGAAAACAATCGACTGCATTAATACCCTGTTATTAATACTCTGTTAATGCAGTCAGTCATATACCGTGAAAACCTATCGCAAAAAACTCACTGGCCTATACGCCATTACCGATGCCTCGGTAACTGATTCTCAAAAAGTTATTCTTTGTGTCGAGCAAGCGTTGCGCGGTGGTGCACGCGTAATTCAGTATCGCGATAAATCCAGTAATCACGATCAACGCCTGGAAACCTGTTTTGCTTTACTCGAACTCACCAAAGAATTTGATGCTGTTTTTATTATTAATGACGACATTAATTTAACGATGGAGACAAAAGCAGATGGCATTCATCTTGGCCGGGATGATATTTCTTTGTCGGAAGCCCGTAAAAAATTAGGTGAAAATACAATAATAGGTATTTCCTGTTACAACCGTTTTGATCTGGCCGAGTTAGCAACAAAAGAAGGTGCCAACTACATTGCCTTTGGACGATTCTTTCCCTCACGCACCAAACCGGATGCGGTAACTGCGGAACTCGGTCTGTTAGAAAGGGCCAAACAGGAACTGGATATACCCGTTGTCGCGATTGGTGGGATTACGGCAGAAAATGGCGGGAGACTTATTCAGGCAGGCGCGGATATGCTCGCGGTCGTGGATGGCATTTTTGGTCAAACCAATATCGAGGCGGCCGCCAAACAATATCGCCCCCTGTTTTCCTAATATTTTTCTAACCCCTTTTCCTAAAACGAACCATACTCATCACATGAGCCAGCCTAAACAAAGCCTTTACGATGCCATCGGCGGACTGCCCACCATACAAAAGGTACACAAGATTTTTTACGATAAAGTTTATGCGGATGACTGGTTAAAACAATTTTTCGCTGGTTTTGACCAACAAATCATCGAAAACAAACAAACCAGCTTCATGGGCGAAAAAATGGGCGGGCCCAAATACCTGGGCAAACCGCTTAAACAGGTACATGAAAATATGTACATCTCCAGAGAACTCTTTGAACGGCGGCATACTTTGCTAAGCGAGTCTCTACAGGAGTCAGGCATAAAACCAGAACTCATGGATCGCTGGCTTAAAATTGATAATGCTTTTATGAAAACTGTTTTCAAGGGTTCTATCGAGTCTTTTTACCGGGACTACTCATTTCCCTTCAAACAACGAATTATTATCCCCAGGCCAGGCAACCCAAAAGCCTGATTTTTTGGTGAGAGCCGCCTGGAACTGTTTACCCATAACCCTAAAATAGACCGCTTTCTTCGTTGCGGGAAAGCCCAAAACATCGCAAACTGTGCCCCCTTGATTCTGCCCTCATTTGAGGCGATCACATTACTAAACAGCATCTATTTACAAAGACTATTCATAAAAAATAAAGGTTTGTAGCCATGACACGTTCCCACGATCTTTTTCAATCAGCCAAAAATCATATCCCTGGCGGCGTTAATTCTCCCGTTCGTGCCTTCCATGGCGTGGGTGGTGACCCGATATTTTTCAAACAGGGCGATGGCGCATATGTGATTGATGAAGATGACAATCGCTACGTGGACTACGTGGGATCCTGGGGCCCAATGATTACGGGACATTCTCACCCCGAAGTATTAGCGGCTGTTAAAGAGGCCATTACGCATGGTCTGGGGTTCGGCGCCCCTACCCGCATTGAGACCACCATGGCTGACAAGGTCTGCGAACTGGTGCCTTCTGTGGAAATGGTGCGCATGGTGAGTTCCGGCACCGAGGCCACCATGAGCGCCATTCGTCTGGCACGGGGTTTTACCGGACGCGACAAAATCGTCAAATTCGAGGGCTGTTACCACGGTCACTCGGATTCACTACTGGTGAAAGCCGGATCCGGCGCCCTGCCTTTGGGCGTACCCACTTCACCCGGCGTCCCCGCCGCTCTGGCCGAACACACCATTACCCTCGACTACAACCATATCGATACGGTGAAAGAGGCCTTTGCACACGTGGGCCAGCAGGTAGCCTGCATCATCGTGGAGCCTGTTGCCGGCAATATGAACTGCATTCCGCCGGTGCCCGGCTTCCTCGAAGGCCTGCGCGAGATATGCGATGAATATGGCACCGTACTAATTTTTGATGAAGTGATGACGGGTTTCCGAGTCGCCCTCGGCGGCGCTCAACAACATTATGGCGTAACTCCCGACCTCACCACACTGGGCAAGGTCATTGGCGGCGGCCTGCCGGTGGGTGCCTTCGGCGGCAAAAAAGAAATCATGGAACACATTGCCCCGCTGGGTCCGGTTTATCAGGCTGGTACACTATCGGGTAATCCGGTCTCCATGGCCGCTGGCCTTAAAAATCTGGAACTGATTTCTGTCCCCGGTTTCCATGAAAATCTCAGCAAAACTGCAGCCGCCCTTTGTTCAGGTTTGAAGGAACGCGCCAGCGCTGCGGGAATCCCCCTGACCACCAACCAGGTGGGAGGCATGTTTGGTTTTTTCTTTAGCGATGCCGAGAGTGTGAACGATTTTTATCACGTCACCCAATGCAACATCGATCGCTTTAAATTATTTTTTCACGGAATGCTGGAGCAAGGTGTGTATCTGGCACCTTCTGCCTATGAGACAGGTTTTGTCTCAAGCGCACACGGTGAGGCTGAAATAAACGCCACACTGGATGCGGCTGAGAAGGTGTTCGCCAGCCTGTAACGCATTATTTTTATCGCATTAACTCGATAGCACTAAAAATGCCAAAGCAATGTTTGAAGCATTGCATAAAAAACATCCAATTTGCATTCGTTGCCTGCTACACTATGGAGCACGATTTTGAGTTACTCATTTATATAACGAAAATATATAACAAAATAATTATGACAAAGCGTTTATGACGAAGCGACCGTTTGCCTTTGCCTGTTTATTGTTATCAACAATCAGCATTTTCCCCACTGCTGCCTTTAGCGCCCTGACGCAGGATCCATCATTATACTGGCGCACCCTCTACACTGATCATTTTGAGATTCATTTTCATGATGGTGGAAAATCGCTAGCTCTCGAAGTCGCGAACATATCTGAGCGTGTCCATCAAGAACTCAGCAAAAAATTTAACTGGACACCAAGCTCCCGCACCCAGGTAATACTCACGGACCGTTTCGATTTTTCCAACGGTGTGGCAAGCCCTCTTCCCCGTAACCGGATGCAATTGATCGTTAAAGCTCCTGATAGTTTCAGCAGCCTGGGAGATTACGACAACTGGCTGGAAACATTAATCACCCACGAGTACACCCATATTTTACACCTCGATAAGTCCAGCGGGGTGCCACATGCACTGAGAAATGTATTTGGGCGATTCTTATTTCTTTTCCCCAACCTTATGCAACCCCCATGGTTAATCGAAGGCCTGGCCACTCACGAAGAAACGGATAATGAACATGGTATTGGTCGGGGCCAAAATTCCTACTATCGAATGTTAATGCGCATGGAAGTAGAAAATGGCATTAAGCCATTAAGCCAGGTAAACCAGCCTTTGGTGAGCTGGCCCATGAACACAAGCCGTTATCTTTACGGAGTTTATTTTCACAGTTTCATTGTTTCGCGCTACGGTGAAGAAAAAATTCAGGCACTTATAGAAAACTATAGCGACAACATAATACCGCTCGCCATCAACAGTAACAGCAAGGAAGTGCTTGGAAAAACAATGGATGAACTGTGGGAAGAATTTAAAGATTATCTGAATAAAGAATTTTCACCCGAAATACAAAACATAAAGAAATCTGGCGTTACCAAGGGAAAACAACTGACCCATTCCGGGTATTTCAATACCTCACCTAAAACAACGCCCAATGGTGATGTGTTTTTCATTCAACGCGATATGCAAAGCGAACCACGCCTGATGGTTCTCCGTAAAGGTGGCAGTAAACCACGCGAACTTTCTGAAACACGCGGTCGTTATTTCGACGTTCACCCTCAGGCCGGTATTGTTATTACAGAGCTGGACGCTTCCAACAACACCAATATATTTTCAGACCTGTACAGAATAAACACAAAAAATGGGCGCAAAACAAAAATCACCCATGGCAGCCGCTACCTCTATGCAAGCTGGAGCCCCGATGGAAAAAACATTATTGCGGTACATTATGAGCTTGGCGAACACGCCCTGCATTTACTGGATAGCAATGGAAAACTTTTAAAGAAACTGTGGCAGGGCAAGAACAAAAGCGTTCTTGGGCCGCCAGATTGGTCACCCCACAGCAACAAACTGGTTTTTTCTGTGTGGAGGCCTGAAACACAGTGGAACCTGGAAATCTTCGACCTAAAACGTAGCCAATGGAAACAGCTCACCCATAGCAAAAACATCGAGACCACACCAAACTTTTCAGCCAATGGCGAAGAAATAATCTTTAGCGCAGATTATGGCGGCGTATTTAATCTTCACAGATTCAATCTTGCTAACGGAAACATCACCAGACTCAGCAATGTAATCGGTGGTGCCTTCTCACCAACCCCGGCGAGCAGCGACAATTCCGAGGGAAAACAGGGGGTTTATTATACCGCCGTCGGCAAAAATGGCTTTGATCTATTTTACCTTGAAAACCCTCTTAAACTACCCGCTACAAAAATTAGCGGGCCACATAATATAGTTAACAAAAAAATACAAAACACAGCCACTAAAAAATCATACAACAATAATTCAATTGAGGATTACGATGCCATTTCACGCTTAACACCAACTGCGTGGTATCCCTACTTCCTGGCTACCGACCATCGAAATGAAATCGGTATTAATACCTGGGGATCAGACCCCATCAGACGACACAGCTATATTTTATTGGCTGCCTATGACACTGACAACAAATGGT
Organism: Gammaproteobacteria bacterium; assembly: GCA_030613605.1. GTDB lineage: Bacteria > Pseudomonadota > Gammaproteobacteria > SZUA-152 > SZUA-152 > SZUA-152. The sequence continues at coordinate 5,910 of JAUWLO010000032.1, forward strand.
ATGTGGGACGCCTTGATTACCTATATGATCGTTGGGATCCTACGCTAAAATTTTCCCTCTCCCGAAGCGCAATCGCCTATATTGACAATAATGGTGATATTGAACGATTTAGAAACCAGGATACGTTCACGACCCAGGCAATTTGGCCAATCCTTGCTCATGAACAGCAATGGTTGCTTCATGTTGGCGTTGTACACCAAACAGAATCGGACAAAGATATTCGCTCCAGCTTTGGATCACGACGCCGCACAACCAATGATGACCTAACCGGGGTTGCGCTTAGCTACAACTCTACCCACACTTACCCCATTTCTATTAGTCCGAATAATGGGCGTCAGGTTAAACTCATTGCCGAAGATTACGATTTCCTGGAAAGCTACCACACCGGCCAGGCCTTCACGCTGGATTGGCGAGAGTTCTTCGATTTAACGGGACAACATGTGATTTCTGCTCGCACTGTAGCTGCCTGGGGAACAGATATGCCTGAGCCTTTTCGCCTTGGTGGCACACGAGAAACCAGCATATCAGCGCAGCCAAACAGTGCTGCATATGCCTCAACAGAAAGAATATTTGGTCAGCGCGAATACCCTCTTCATGGTTACCCTAAAGGCCGAGCTGACCTTCGGGGAACACACATGTTGCTTGCCGAGCTGGAGTGGTTATTCCCTATTGCACGAGTGGAACGTGGCCTGATGGCACCCCCCATAGGACTGCATCAGGTTTACGGAAAACTATTCTACAACTGGGGTGAAACCTGGGATGCGGGCTTTAAATTACCCGCACTTAGACGGGGGGCTGGCGCAGAATTGACGATGGACATGACCCTTGCTTACTGGTTACCCATTGATTTAAATTTTGGTTACGCCAGGGGGTTTGACGAAGGAGGAGAAGAGCAAACATACATAGAACTACAGGCACTGTTCTAACGATTAAAATTTTTTAATGATTAAACACGTTAACGTCCCGCCCGAACCAGCCCCCCTAATCCGGCATCCTCAAGTGCCGCGTTTAAAAAGTTACGCACCGAATGCGCATACTCAAAGGTTAACGCTTCCTTGAGCAAACTCCGGGCACGTCGCCGGGTAAAGCTACGTATCACCCACTTAACACGAGGCAGATTAGCCGCGCTCATACTAAGATTATCGATGCCCATACCCAATAACAAAATAGCTGCTGCAGGGTCACCCGCCATTTCGCCACATACACTTACCGGTGTTTTTTCCGCCCTGGCACCGTCAACAATTTGCTGTAGCGCACGAATAACCGCCGGATGTAAAGCATCGTAAAGACTCGCCACTCGTGCATTATTTCTATCAACCGCAAGCAAATATTGAGTAAGATCATTCGTCCCTACTGATAAAAAATTAACCCTCCGGGCAAGTTCTCTCACCTGGTATACAGCTGATGGCACCTCGATCATTACGCCTACACGCGGCATGCTGATGCTAACCCCGGAATCAATCAACTCATGGTAGGCGCGACGCAATAATCGTAACGCATCATCCACTTCAGCAACACTGCTTATCATCGGAAGCAATAAATTCATGTTACCCAGTCCAGCACTGGCGCGAAGCATTGCCCGCAACTGCACTAAAAATATTTCCGGGTGGTCCAGACTAATACGAATACCACGCCACCCCAGGAAAGGATTATCTTCTTCAATGGGAAAATACGGCAAGGCCTTATCACCACCGACATCTAACGTGCGCAAAGTCACTGGTGCGGGAGAAAAAGATTTCAGAACCTGGCGATAAATTTTAAATTGCTCTTCTTCACCGGGAAATCGATCTCGAACCATGAAGGGAAATTCTGTGCGATACAACCCTATACCTTCCGCGCCGCTTCGCCGGGAAGGCGACACATCTGCCAACAAACCACTATTCACATAGAGCGGAATTCCAATATTGTCAGGCGTAACGGCCGGCAAATCACGCAACTCATGCAACTCTCTGGAAAGCTCCTCTTCCTCTCGCAACAAATGTCGGAACTCTTCCCGCACCCCCCTGGGCGGATCCACATAAACGCGGCCCGTATATCCGTCCACAATGATTTTATGGCCATCCACACGACTCACGGGCAAATCTTCTATACCCATTACGGCTGATACACCCATGGCGCGCGCCAGTATGGCCACGTGTGAGGTGCTTGAGCCACGCACAGAGATGACACCCGCCAATCGTTTGACCGGAACCTCTGCAAGCATCGATGCGGTAATTTCCTCGCCCACCAGAATGGTTCGAAGCGGATACTTTTTGGGTGTTTGAGGTTCGTCGCTGATTAGTCTGGAAAGAATACGGCGACCCAGATCACGCACATCCTCGCCACGCTCGCGTAAATAAGTGTCTTCCATCGCATCGAAAGCACGCAAATGCTCAGCTATGGTTTCTCTCAGCGCACCCGGAGCCCAGTTTCCATTTTTGATACGTTTAACAACATCGCCCGTTATTGCGCTGCCCTCTAACATCAACAGGTAGGCATCAAAAAGAGCTCGATCTTCTGTTGGTAAAATTTCATTCATTCTACTCAACATGGACTGAATATCCTTGCGGACTCCGTTTACAGCTTTCTTGAAAAGTGTAACTTCAGCCCTGGTGTCTTCTACGGCACGATCCGGAATACTATCCAGATCAGCAATCTGAAATCGGGCTACCGCTGTGCCAATCGCCACACCAGGCGAACCAGGCTGGCCTTGCAAGGGCGCGACATTGCGTTTTCTATTTTTGCTTTCTTTGGTTAAACCAGAAATGCCACCACTGGCTTCAGCATGGGCGATAGCACCGGCCAACTGCGCAGCAATAGTGACTAAAAAAGTAACACTATCTTCACTAAATTTCTTTTTCGCGTGCCGCTGCACCACCAACACACCCTGCAATTGTCGGTGGTGGATAATCGGAACACCAAGAAATGAATGAAATTGTTCTTCGCCAGACTCAGGAAAATACAAATATTGGGGGTGGCCCGGGGCATCAGCCAGATTGACGGGTTCTTCCCGTGTGCCCACCAGGCTAATAAGCCCCGCATTGTCCTTCATGCGTACCATGCCAACGGCTTTGGCATTTAATCCATCAGTGGCCATAAGAACGTGTTGTCTGTGTTCCCTGTCCACCATGTATACAGAACACACATCAACATCCATGGCTTTTTTAACACGCGTAACGATGACGTCCAGAGCCTGATCCAGATCCCGGGCTCCGGTGACTTCCTGAATGATGCGCCGCAACGTGTCTAGCATACGCAGCTCCTGGTTATTTCATCGGTTTGTGCAATGAGTGGTTCAACGAATACCCGGCACATCCTGCACCATGGCTTGTGCGTGGGCGGTAGCATGACAAAAACAGGATCAGCTGCAGCCCCAATTCAGGAAGGAACAGAGCGTGGTTGATTTTTATCTGGCGCCTGAATCAACGATGCCAGCTCTTCAAGAGCGCTTTGATAGACTTCCTGCTTGAATGACACCACCTGTTCCATCGGGTACCAATATTCTACCCAACGCCAGCCATCAAATTCGGGTTTGTCTCCCAGGTCCAGCTGCAAATCTTCATCACCACCAACCAGGCGCAACATATACCAGATCTGCTTTTGTCCGATACACAGAGGCTGTGAACCATGACGAACAAAACGCTTTGGTAAATCGTAACGCAACCAGTCACGTGTGCACCCCAGTATTGTCACGTGGTGCTGTTCCAGACCAATCTCTTCTTTCAATTCTCGAAACAATGCTTCTTCTGACGTCTCATGCGAGCGAATCCCGCCTTGTGGAAATTGCCAGGCATCCTGACCAATACGTTTCGCCCACAGCAATTCACCCTGGGCATTACTAACAATAATGCCCACATTCGGTCGGTATCCATCAGAATCAATCATTGCACCGTATTCTTTTAAAACAGTCCTGTAATTAAGAGCTCAATCAACAACTTAAAGCCAATTATGACTTCAATTGTTCCACATTCGCTGCTGCGTGTGCAAGAGGTTGTTCCAAATCATTCCCGCACACCTATGCATTCGTTATCATGTACCCACTATTCTATGAGGTGCAAGCCGTGAGCCTGGCAATTTTTGATCTGGATAACACCCTGCTGGGTGATGATAGCGACTACCTGTGGGGACTGTTCCTGGTTGAACAACAGCTGGTGGATAAAGATTTTTATGAACGTGAAAATCAGCGTTTTTACGAAGAATACAAGAAGGGTAATCTGGATATCCTCGAATTTCTGGCCTTTAGTCTGGAGCCTCTCACCCGTATAGAGCCTGACACCCTCACTAAACTTCACGCACAATTTATGCGTGAGAAAATAGCACCGGTCATGCTACCTAAAGCGAAAGCCTTGCTGGAGTCACATCGCGAAAAGGGAGACACCCTGCTTATTATTACTGCCACCAACCGTTTTATTACCGGCCCAATTGCCGAGGCTTTGGGTGTGGAACACCTGATTGCCACCAATCCGGAAATCATCGATGGCGTTTATACCGGCCTCGTTGAGGGAACACCCTGTTTTCGTGAAGGCAAAGTGACTCGACTGAAAAGCTGGCTGGTAGCCAATCAACAAAACCTGGAAGGGAGTAGTTTTTACAGTGATTCTCACAATGACCTCGCCTTACTGGAGTTGGTATCAAGCCCCATCGTAGTAGACCCCGACGAGACTCTGGCTACACATGCAGAAAGTAAAGGCTGGCCGATTATTAGCCTACGTGACGAGAGCACGCAGACTTCTTTGCGCGAATAAAATGCTCACGGTATCGGTGTGCGAAAAAATCTCGGTTTAAATTCCGGCTTATAAACCAAAACCCGGCTTATTATTAAGAGAAAACAGCTATCCAGGATAGCCGGTAGCAATGGGGATTACCGTAGCAATACGGTGTGGCTCCAGCTGCTCGGCAGCCTCATCCAGCCAGCTGATCAACGGCGTCCAACGCTCCAGATCTTTGTCCGTTTGGCTATTCTTCAACTCATGCACACCCAAACCTTGCTCGGCAGCACGTATATGTGTCTGACTGTCACGCAGGGTTGCCACCAAAGGCAGCTTGAGATTGGAAAGGAAATGTTCCAGATCCTTGAAAACCAGATTATTTTCCCGAACACGGTTGGCCACGATGGCAATCCGTGTGCCTGCTGCACGAGCCTTACCCACCAGCAACAAATCCTGAATAAAATGAGCCGCGGCGTGAATATCGATTGGAGAAGGTAAAACCGGTAACAGGACAGTGTCCACCCGTTGCACATACTCTGCCAGAATGAGCCCCGCAACACCCGCTGGCGCATCCATGATGGCGACCTCGGCCTCCGGGGGCAGGCGCATCTGAAAGGCACGAGTCACATCCCGGCGCCGCTGGTATGCGGCAATACCATGAATAGAAGGTCGTTCAGCATCTCGCAGGCTAAGCCAGCGCATACTGGAGCCCTGAGGGTCATAATCCAGCAAGACAGTACTGCGCCCCTGACTAGCGTAATAGCCAGCCAGATTGGTCGCTACGGTTGTTTTACCGCAGCCGCCTTTTGCGTTAAGTACCAGAATACGATGCATTTTTCCGCCAATGCCTCCTGAAGAAAAACCGCTACACAGCTTATTGTAATGATCTATATATGACAAAACGTCAACTTGGTCACAAAACTTGAGTCAAATGCCCTCATTTAGGAGATTTAGGGTGCTTGACGTCCCAGACCCCAAACCATACAGTACCAATCAGTTTCAGGTGTCCCACGGATATCTATCCAGAGGATGAAACGGGAAGCTGGTGAGTTGTTCTGATTTAAATAAAGAATGACAATTCCAGCGCTGCCCCCGCAACGGTAAGCGAGAAGTACGGCGTTTTTAACTAGCTTTGGCTAAAGACAAGCCCTTTACTCACTCGCAAGCCCGGAGACCGGCCTGCGACAACCGACATCGTGTTGCGGCGGGCGACTGGGCGGGGATTGAGTAGGCGGCAACTGATTCAAACCCACCAATGCTTCTTTAGACCAACCTGTTTCTCACCACATCACGGTTTTAGCAAACTGATTGCAATAGCCTGCAAATCCATGAATTGCAGCTGAGAAAGAATCGTGAGCCTTACAAAAGAATCTATGCAAAAAAAACCTGTCGTTTTGATCGGCTTCGTCACCCTGTCTTTGCTTGCTCATGCTTTACTGTTTTTATTTCAGGCCAACCCCCCAAGCAGTCTGGCCCAGGCTTCATTAGGATCTAATAGACTCAGCATATCCCTTGTTAGTGCTGACACTAAGGCAACAAGCAACGCAGAAACACCTGCAAGACCAACCGTTAAAGATCCATTACAGAAAACCCCACAAAAAATGGTTGCAAAAAAGCCCGTTCAAACCATGGTTACAGCAGATAATTCTACGACCACATCAATAATAAAAACAAAGCCACAAACAACACCAAATGCTATGCAGCGTAATTTTCTGCTGGGAGAAATAAAGCACCGACTATCGCGTTACTTAAGTTATCCTGTCCGCGCTCGACGGCGAGGATGGCAAGGGGAAGTGATGGTCGGCTTTCATGTGGATAAACAGGGATTTTTGCGCAACGTGCATCTCACGCAAACGTCTGGTTACTCTCTGCTGGATAATGCAGCTCTTAACGCCATTGGAAAGGTTAAAAATATTCCCCTGTCTTCGTGGTTTAAAAATAACCATGAAGACACATTTTACCCTACTGCGCTCCAACTACCGGTAAGTTACCGGCTAACAAACAGCTGAACTTAATTCCATGGGACATCGCTTATCAAAAATTTACACGCGCACAGGCGATGATGGCAGTACCGGGCTAGGTGATGGCAGCCGTACCGAAAAAGACAGCTTACGGGTTGAGGCCATTGGCGCAATAGATGAGCTCAATAGTTTTATCGGTTTACTGCTAGCTCATTCTTTACCGACAGAAATTAGTGATTTCCTCTCAGATGTACAACACGATTTGTTCGACCTGGGCGGGGAAATCTGCATTCCCGGACGGGAAACACTAACACCTGATTACATAACACGACTGGAAACCGCGCTGGATAATTACAACGCCGAGCTCACACCGTTAAAAGAGTTTATTTTACCAGGCGGGGTCCAGGAAGCGGCCCTCTGCCATGTAGCACGCACCGTATGCCGTCGAGCTGAACGCCGTCTTATCAGCCTATACCAGCAACAGCCCGTCTCGAAACAGGCTATCTGTTATCTTAATCGTCTTTCTGATTTTTTGTTTGTGCTGGCTCGACACCTGAACTTCATTCAAGAGAAAAGTGATGTACTGTGGCAACCCGGACGTCACCAGGAAAATAAAAACGGAAAATAAACGGGTGATGTACCAGAAATTATGATGGCAGGAAGTCGATAGGATAGGTCACTACCATTACCTCAACACTACGCGCGCCAAAGTTCAGTAATTTTACACGAGCCACTAATTTTCTTTCCAGCTTCTTGTTATTCAACTCAGAAGAAATTATTTTACAGGATGTTACCCGCCCAGATGGAGCTATAGTGATCTCAAGCACAACCTTGCCCTGCAAGCTAGGATCTCTACGAAGTGCGCGACTGTACAGGGAGTAAATCGCGCCCTTATTCCTGTCAAACACCAGAGAAACTTCCTCATAGGTTCGCGAAGGTCTGCCGGATCCGCCTGATTTCACCTTCGGTGCCGCCCTGGCAATCATATCAACCGGGCTTTCAACCTGGGTCGTTTGTCGACCTGCCAACGAACTACGACCAACACCGCTACTAAGTCGTGAGGTATCAATGCCACCACTGCCGGATGGCCCCGCAGTCAGGATATTTCTTTTCGCAACTTTCGCAGCTGCCACGCCTTTGGCCAGGCGTTTATTTTTGTTGAGAGCAATGGTTGGCGCATCCCGCAAATCGGCAAGTTCATCTGAAAACGCCAGCAAACCAACACTAGCCGCTTTTTTCCGAGCTTCAGCGACTTTATCTACTTTGGGCTTTTCTTTTTTCTTCTCTTTTTTCTTTTCTTTCTTTTTCTCTTTCTTTTTTTCTTTTTTCTTCTCTTCTTTTTTAACGACTTTCTTTGGCACAGGTTTGGGTTTTTGCTTTTCCAGTAACAATTGCGCTAAACGAGGAGGAAGTTTTTCAACCTTGTATTGGTCAATTTCTGGCACAGGA
>JAUWLO010000072.1 GCA_030613605.1 Gammaproteobacteria bacterium
TTTCCACCCTCCGTCCCAAGGGTGCTTTTGTCGCAGGTGCCGGTGCGTATACCTCCGGTCCTCTGTCCTTCATGGATATATACGACAAGATGTGTTTTACCGTTTCCAGTGCTGGTGGCCGTCGTGGTGCGCAAATGGCCACCTTTGATGTGGGTCATCCGGATGTGCTGGATTTCATTCGTGCCAAACGTGAAGACGGTCGACTGCGTCAGTTTAATCTTTCGCTACTGATTACCCAGGAATTTATAGAAGCCGTAAAAAATGATACTGACTGGAAGCTGGCGTTTCCGGTATCAGAAAAAGAAGTGGAAATCGATAACATAGACCTTAGCGATACCGAACAGGTGGTGTGGCGTGAATGGCCGAGTGAAAATGGTTACGTTACCAATGCAGAAGGGTTAACCGCCTGTAAGGTGTATCGCTCAATCAAGGCGCAACGTTTGTGGGATTCCATTATGAGCTCCACCTACGATTTTGCCGAGCCCGGTTTTATTCTTATCGATAAAGTGAATGAGATGAACAACAATTGGTTCTGCGAAAATATTCGTGCGACCAATCCTTGTGGCGAGCAACCGTTACCGCCGTATGGCTCCTGTTTGCTGGGATCGATAAACCTGACCAAGTTTGTGGTGGATCCGTTTACGGAGAATGCTCGCTTTGACTGGGAAAAATTCGACAAAACCGTCGGTATTTTTACTCGCATGCTGGACAACGTAGTAGAGATCAATGGTCTGCCACTTGAAGGTCAGCGTGACGCCATAGAAAACAAGCGCCGCCATGGCATGGGTTACCTGGGTCTGGGTTCCACGCTCACGCTCATGGGCATGAAATACGGTTCACCGGAGTCGCTGGAGTTCACCGAAAAAGTCACCCGTGAGCTGGCGATTGTCGGCTGGAAAACCGGTCTGCAGTTAGCAGAAGAAAAAGGTTCGGCGCCAATAATGGAAGAAGATTTTACCGTCACGGCAGACATGTTACGCAAACGCCCGGAAATGAAACGTGACGGCATTAAAGTGGGTGATAAGGTCAAAGGCAAGGTACTGCATGCCCGTTACAGCCACTACATGCAAAAAGTGGCCGAAGTAGAGCCTGAGCTGGTGGCGGAAATGGCAGAAAAGGGTTGTCGTTTTACGCATCACAGTTCCATTGCACCCACAGGCACCATTTCACTGTCGCTGGCCAATAACGCCAGTAATGGTATCGAGCCCAGCTTTGCACACCTGTATTCACGTAACATTATTCGTGAAGGCAAAAAGACCAAAGAAAAAGTAGACGTCTGTTCTTTTGAGCTGTTGGCCTATCGTCAACTGGTCAATACAGATGCCATGCCCTTCTCGGAGGAAGCCAGTAATCAATTGCCAGACTATTTTATCTCGGCAGATGAGATCCTGCCCAAGGCCCATGTGGATGTGCAGGCGGCTGCACAGAAATGGATCGACTCCAGTATTTCTAAAACCGCCAACGTACCCACGGAATTCCCTTTTGATGAATTCAAGGACATCTACATGTATGCCTACGATCAGGGTCTGAAGGGTTGCACCACTTTCCGCTTTAATCCGGAAGCCTTCCAGGGTGTGCTGGTTAAAGAAGAAGACCTGGCAAACACCACCTACAAATTTACCCTGGAAGACGGCACTACCGTAGAAGTGAAAGGCAATGAAGAAATTGAATACGACGGTGAAACACACACTGCCGCCAATCTTTATGATGCCCTGAAAGAAGGCTATTACGGTAAGTTTTAGGGGTAAGTTCTAATTTCTATTACCAGCGGTTTTAAAAAAAGATTTTATTAACACTATCATTAACAAATAGCACAAACGGCCCGCGGAGCGGGTCGACTGCCCTGGGGTGAACCATATTGTTCAGAAACAGGGGTAGAAACGGGAGCAGAAAAGATGGCCATTAAATTAGATAAAAAAATCGTCGGGTATAAAGTCGTTAAAGACGATGAAGAAAAACCGGAAGTTGCAGCTAAAGACACTGCCGAAATGCGGGAAGAAGGCAATGTCGTGCACATGCACGAGAAAGTGGAGCGCCCGGAAATGTTGCTGGGCTCCACCTATAAAATAAAAACCCCGTTGTCCGAACACTCGTTGTATATCACCATCAATGACATGGTGCTCAATCCCGGCACCAAACACGAAGTGCGTCGCCCGTTTGAGGTGTTCATCAACTCCAAAAACATGGATCACTTCCAGTGGATTGTGGCCCTCACGCGAATCATCTCTGCCGTGTTCCGCAAGGGTGGCGATGTTACCTTCCTGGTAGATGAATTACGTTCTGTGTTTGATCCCCGTGGTGGTTACTTTAAGAAGGGCGGCAAATACATGCCATCACTGGTTGCCGAACTGGGTGACGCCATTGAATCTCACATGAAACTGATTGGTCTCATCAAGGACGACGAGATGGATGAGCATCAGAAAAAACTGGTGGCAGAAAAACGTGCCCAGTATGAAGCTGAAACAAAGAATGCTGATTGTGATGATGCTGCTTCGGATTTTCCGGCGGGATCTCAGTTGTGTAACAAGTGCAGCACCAAGGCGGTGATTAAGATGGATGGGTGTATGACGTGCTTAAACTGCGGTGACTCCAAATGCGGCTGATTTGCGGCGTCTGAACCGCGATGACTGCGTTGCGTCATTTTCTGAAAATGCTCACGTACTATAAGTACGCTCCGCCTTTCAGAAAGCAACGCGCCTTGTCCTCACGGCTCAGTCTTGCAACTCAAGGCGGGAATATTTAAAGGCAGCTTCGGCTGCCTTTTTTGTTTATATAAGCTTAGGAGGGTAAATGTTTTTTAATGAGGATTTTATAGCATCAGTGGAAGATAACCCTGTAGTAGGTATCGTTGAAGCATGTAATAGAGTTATTGATAGGCTTGATCAAATATCTGAAGGACAAGGATGGGAAGATGAGCAGCATGAGTTATTATGGGAAGCTGGCGCTTTCATTCAGCTTGTGATGGATACCAATGAGTTTGACACTGGGTTAACTCTTCCTGAAGCGACAGGTGATATCAATTCAAACTGTAGTGTACTTTATGAATACATTACGGAAATAAAATCTACTTTTGAAGAACAGTCAATTAAACTCAAAGTAGAATCGTATACTAGCCGTTATAGCACTGCATTAAAATCTTCTTTCGCATATGAGTTTTCTCAAGGTGATCTTGAAAAAATTCAGACTTTAGTGAGTGAGCTGCGTAGTCAAATCTCAGGTAACAAAAGATTAGAAGATGACCACAAGCGTCGCCTTTTAAAAAGATTAGAGCATTTGCAATCAGAACTTCATAAGCGAGTGTCTGACTTAGATAGATTTTGGGGCTTGGTTGGAGATGCTGGTGTTGTTTTGGGTAAGTTGGGTGATGATGCAAAACCCATTGTGGATCGAATTAGAGAAATGGCAGAGATTGTATGGAAAACACAAGTGCGTTCAGAAGAATTGCCTAGCGATTCGAATAATCCTATGTTGGGTCATGAGGAAAATACAGGAGCAGATGAATAATTATAAGGGTCAGGCCCCTTTAGGAAAAAAAATTAATAGGGGGCAGAGAGCAATTGTTTCTAAGAAAATAAGTAGGGTCAGACTCGACTTAATTGTTTTTTAATTCGATCTTTATTATTTAACATGAAAAACCGAAGAGCATTTTTGAAAAGCACAGCGGCGATTTTGCCGATGGGGTTGTTTTCTCGGTTATTGCATGCGGCGTCGCCTACACCTTCTGAAACGGAAGGACCTTTTTATCCGCTAGTGGCACAAAAGGATAAAGACTTTGATTTGACACAGATCCAGGGCCGGCAGGGGTCGGCTAAGGGCAGGGTTATTCTGATTGAAGGTCAGGTTTTGAATGCGGATGGCAAGCCGATTGAGGATGCGATGGTTGATTTATGGCAGGCAAATGCTGCTGGGCGATACCGGCATCACCGCGATAAAAACAGGGCGCCGCTGGATCCAAATTTTCAGGGCTGGGCGATTGTGAAAAGTGGCCGTGAGGGTCGGTTCCGTTTTAAAACCATTTTCCCTGGGATTTACCCTGCCTCTGCTGAATGGTTGAGGCCACCTCATATTCACTTTAAGGTGAGTAAAAGTGGTTATACTGATTTGACGACACAAATGTATTTTCCAGGTCATAAGCTTAATAATTCAGACCTGTTGTTGATGCAAAAAAGCAATGAAGAGGCTGAGTTGATGATCTCAAAAAGAATCGATGCTGAGCTAGAAGCCTATTCATACAGTATTGTTATGAGCGTTACTAAAATAAAAAATTAATAGGGGTCAGGAATTAATAGGGGTCAGACCCCTTTAATACTTTAACGTGGAAGATCTAGTGCAAACATTGCTTGAAGAAGGAACTCTCTGGGTGCCTAGAGTCATCGGTGTTGTAGTAATTTTTGTCGGTTTCTTTATTCTCGCAAAAATAATAAAGAGAATAATTACTAAAGCCGCTGAGCGATTGAAATTTGATGAAAATCTCACTTCGCTACTTTCTCGCACAAGCAGTATTACAATTCTTATATTTGGATTTGTTACTGCGCTCGGAACTTTAGGCATTAATGTGTCCGCGATTGTGGCCGGTTTAGGGTTGACTGGATTTGCGCTTGGTTTCGCCCTGAAAGATACTATTTCTAATCTTCTTTCTGGTGTTCTCATATTGCTATATCGACCGTTTGAAGTAGGGCACCGTATAAAAATATCGGGTTACGAGGGTATTGTTATTTCTATTGACCTTCGATACACGGAGCTTGATTCCGAAGGGAATAAGGTGCTAATTCCGAATTCAAAATTATTCAAGGATCCAGTCACTATTCTTAAGCAGGGGTAATCGAATATTTTGTGATCAAAGGGATAATATGCCCACGGGTTGCACTCGACCTCAGACGTAAGGTGAGCTGGATGCAGGAGGTAGAACGTAGCAGGAAGCCAGGGTCGAGAGCAACGCAAGACGATTCCATGGATGGAATCGGCAGAGTAAGTCTGGATGCCTAATATGGATGTAGGTAAGTAGAATTAAACGGGGTCAGAGAGCAATTGTTTCTAATATTAGAAAAATAAAGGATTAAGAGTAATGGACGCTGAAAAAATCAAAGTGAACATGGAAAACGGGAATGTTATGGATGTTGTCGTCTTTAGTAAGCGCGCCAATTTGATAGAGGTCGTTCTGGGTGAGCGTGTTCACAGTGTTAAATGTGAGTTGACGCCTACACGGAACGGTTCGGCTTTCGTCGGATCTGTTATGGGCAGGGAGATTATTTACGACAGAAGCGCGACTGAGGTTCAGGGGGATATCGACAGGCTAAACCTTGATGTGCGTAGTTCTCTGTCGGCTCGATAGAGACCAACAGGGCCAGAGCAATTATTCTGTATGCTTAGCAACCTGGCATCGAATCAATGTGATCGATGTATTTTAAACTTTAAAAGGTGGCGGTCCTTTGTGCCAATTGCGTCCACGCCACGTGGGGATGTGTAATGTCATTTTCAATGATCAGCTCCATCCCTAATAAATCCAGGATTTGAGACATTGAATAGTCCGCATCAAACGCAGTTTTTAAATGCTCAACGTGAAAGCGATTCAGATAAAGAAGGTTGGGATGGATTCCGTGTTCAAGTTCAAAGTCTCGGACGAGACGATTGATAAAACTTAGCATAGCCGTACCTCCTAAGTGACAGATAGCACACTAAGAATATAGCACTTTTTATGCCTGAAGGTTTTATGTTCTAATATTCAATAACTTATAGAGATGTCCTATGAAAGTACATAGATTAAAGTAGCGTAAAAAATAAAATCAATGAGGATTAAAGGGGTCAGACCCCTTTTTATACATGCTGCAGGAGTAAGAATAACAAGCATCAAGGAGGTGCTATGAACGACAAGGCTGTTGGTGGTGTTCACTGGAGTTTCTGGTTAATCAGTGTGGTCGCGCTGCTTTGGAATGTCGGTGGCTCTATTAATTATCTCATGCAGACGAGTCTGGATTTTGTCGCGACAATGCCCGAAACGGCCCGTGCGATTATCGAAGGCCGACCCGCATGGGCAACCGGAGGCTTTGCGATAGGTGTTTTCGGTGGCGCACTGGGTTGTCTTCTACTTCTGTTCAGGAAGTCGGTTGCGTTTTATGTGTTTATCGCGTCGTTGCTTGGCATAATTGTGACAATGGTCCATACAGTTAATGTAGCCAGCTCGAAAATCGATTTCAGTTCCTTCGAAATTTTTATGATGATTCTATCACCGATAATCGTAGCTGCATTTTTGATATGGTATTCGAAGCAGGCCGAATCTAAGGGTTGGATCAGCTAAAGTTAAAGGGGGCAGACCCCTCTAATAATAGGGGACAGACCCCAATTAAAAAATAGAGTCAATGGGGTCAGACTCCTTTAACCTCTTTGTATGGAGATTTTATGAGATATGTGTTGTCGGCTATTTTTGCCATTTTTCTTCTTGGTGCTTGCTCGCCAGAGGTAGGGAGTGAGGGTTGGTGTAAGTCTCTAAAAGAAAAAAATGTGGCTGACTGGTCTTCCCAGGAAGCAAAGGATTTCCCCAGGCATTGTATTTTCAAGTAGCTATAATTGTAGGAAAAGTAATTAAAGGGTCAGACCCCTTTAAAAAATGGGGTAAGAGAGTTTATGCCCAGAGGGTGCAATTGTTTCTAATATAAGGTGGTATGAATACTAGATAAAATCATGGATTTAGAGTTGCTTGAAAAATTCTTTTTATGGTGCATGTTGGTAAATACTGCCGTGTATGCGTTTACTGCGATCGCATTATTTGCCATACGTGATTTTGTCTATAACATTCATAACAAGTTATTTAATATGGACAGGGAAGCCGTCGACAAATCAACGCAGAAGTATTTGGCTAACTTTAAGCTTCTAATAACCGTTTTCAATTTCGCGCCCTGGATAGCGATTCTTATTATAAAATAAATAGGGCTAGTCTCTATTAAATTTAGCTATAAAATAAAGGGGGCAGACCCCTTTTGTAGTTAGCAGGCGGCCAGTTATATGGTCAATTATTGTAAAGGATTTATATGATGTATAAAAAACAAGGAGAAGTGTTATGAAATTATCATTTAATGTCGGTGGCTTGGATCGTGCGATCCGTATGATCGTAGGGGTTGCGCTTGCTGCGGTAGCTTATTTTGGAATTCTGTCTGGTACAGGCGCAATTATTGCCTACGTTCTTGCCGCTGTAGCTATCGTAACCGGGCTTGTTAAATTTTGCCCTGCATATGCCATCTTTGGTATTAACTCCTGCAAAGTGGAATCCTCTAACTGAAAGTAAAGGGCCTGACTCCTTTAATTAGCGATTTGTCATGAAAGACCGTATTAATATTGCATTATTTATTTCAATGCTGGTTATATTTGGACTGGACCTGGTCTCGCCATTAGGTGTCGCAGCTGGTACTCCTTATGGTCTGGTGGTGTTCGCTACCATCTGGACTAAGAGAATCAATGAAACTTACCTGGTTGCGTTAGTAGGTATCTCATTTACTATTCTTGGATATTTTCTATCACCAAGCATTGTAAGTGCTATGCATGCGGTTATCATTAACCGTGCTCTTGCAGTGATTATTATCGTAGCTTCGGCTCTATTGGTAATTCGACATAAAAAAGCCCATCAACATATTGAAGATCTAAACATCCTTACAACGACCGATCCATTAACAGGGGTTAAAAACCGGCTGGCATTTGATCGGATAATGGGAGAAGAGATTGTACGAGATATTCGATATAAAAGAGATTTGTCATTAGCGATTATAGATATTGATAATTTGAAAAACATTAATGATACATTCGGGCACGACAAAGGGGACGAAGTAATTAAAGGTGCTGCAGATGAAATTAGAAATGCGGTCAGAAAAACAGATCCCGTATGTAGGTTGGGTGGTGATGAATTTGCTATTATTTTCATTGAGACGGATATAGAGAAAGCAAGGAGTCTCGTAGAGACTATCCGTAATAAAATCGCTCACAATCCAATATTAGAAGCAGCTGAAGTAACCGTGAGTATTGGTATCGCAAAACTTGATGATAATGACAATACCGCTACGCTATATAAACGAGCAGATGAGGCGCTATATTTATCGAAAAGACAGGGTAGAAACAGGGTCACAACTGTGCCGAATGCAGCAAATGGATAAAATCGACGAAGTGAGACTCAATTGATATTGGTGAAATTCTGATGAAAAAACTAAAAAACGAGAAAGAACTGGTTAAGAAGGCAATCGCTTTGGGTGTGGAGTACGGCGAGAAACGTGGCGCGGTTGAGTTTGAGGCCACAGATTCAGCTACTGAAAAGCTCGAGTATATTTATCGATTGCTTATTCATGACAAGTTGATATCGCCAATTCCTGAGACTGATATTTCCCAGAAAACAATTAGGCATAAATTAGCAATGTGGGCATCGAAACAAAACGATGGCATTAAACCGCTTATAGAGGCGGCCATTAAAAATTTGGCAAAGTAATGAGTGAGTTGAATAATGAAAGAAATGGGGTGAAGCGCTATTAACTAAACACAATCAGGGGTAGTAGGGGCTGCCACCTTTTACAATTCAAATCTGAAGGGGCAAGTTATGACCGATGATAAACGCAAGGGAGAGCAGGCGATTCCGGATAATGTCGAAGATTATCTGAATCTTTTTCAACAGGATGTTTTGGGTGAGATTAAGGAAAATGGCTGGTCGTTAAAGTTTGTGCGCCGTTCCTCCGGCGATCAATTAACGATTGTATTAGAAAACACAGTCGGTCATGAAATCGCCGTGCTGGAAGAAGACGGTGAAATAAATTACGAGTCTGGCATCATGATCAGGCAAGACAGGGAATTACATTAAAAGGTTCATTGCTTTATGAAAACTGATTCTATGACGAATCTTTTGAAACAAAAGAATGCTGAGATATCGACGGTAAAAGCCAATAAGATTTTAGTGGCTTTGGAGATTCTCGAAGAGAAAGAGCGCCCGAGCTCAAAATATGCCGATAAAATTAAAAAATATAAAGCGCTAACGTCTAAGGGTTTAGTCTATGGAGAAAATAAGGAAAACCCCAACAGCCCGGAACAGACGACCCCAGTTTATTATCCAGAAAAGTTTGATGAGCTTTTAGCGCTCATCCAGATAGAAGCATCTGAATAATGAAGTTAAACATCATAATAGGTTGTCTATTTTTTGCATGTTCTACGCTATTGTTTGCCGGCGATGTAATTTCTAAGGCTCCTTCAAGTCCAGATACCTCCGAAAAATATATTTTTTATATGCATGGCTCCGTAGAGGAAGAGGAAGGCTCAACCGAGAAGTATGAG
>JAUWLO010000259.1 GCA_030613605.1 Gammaproteobacteria bacterium
CCCAACCAGTGAACCGGTATTGAATACCGACTCCATATCCTCATCACCCAGCTTATGGAAAGCGGGGTGTAATTCCGGTACCAGTTCCTGGTCGCGCAGAACAAGTGGATCAATGTCGGCGTGCTGATGACCGCGAAAACGGTAGGCATTTATGTACTGTAAAACCGCAACCTGCCTGGCATCCAGGCAGGATTTACCAGCTTCCTCAACCTGAGGTTCATGAGTCTGGAGTTCATGGGGCTGGGGTCGGTGATGTACGCGTGTTGATCGGGCCAGCCGTTTGAACTCATTACGTATCGATTTGTGATCTGGCTCACCCGCTGGTAGTTCCCCGCTAGCCTGCATGTTACGAAACAAAATCTGCCAGTCTTCACTGACATCCGCCGGATTATTCAAAAAAACGGCATATTGCTCCTCAACAAACGGTGCATTCGCACTGTTCAGATAGCTGGTTTCCGCTAATTTTTTCATCGTTGGCATCTGATCTATTTACTCAGTTTAGACGGCAGAACAAAATATCGGCCTTTGCCTGAAGTATTCTTCGATTTTCGCTTTATCTTATTGTCTTTACTAGCTTTTTTTAATAATTCCTATAATGAAAAATATCGGCAGTAGAGACCATTTCTTTATTGGCCAAAGAGGTGCGTGCAAAAATACCTTTGTTGCCCCACAACCCACACTTAAATGGTCAAATATTGACCCATACTGGAAAGATGCACGCGCCCACTCAGGCTAAAGCGATAGCGCCTGTAACCGATAGTTAACCTTATATGTGGAGCATTTTTTAATGATTGCCCGCACTTAAAGGTTGGGGGTACAAGTTCTTGAAAAGTGGTGTATTAAATAGCCTGCGGGGACGTTATGCCCTGGTCGCCATCATTGTTGCCGTGGTAGTGGTGGGTGTTGCCTACCTGAGTTACATCAAACTCAATGATGCACGTGAACAAACCTCTGAAAATACCAATGCCCGCAATCAGCTGCTGGAACACAGTCGCCTTATCCGCGATGCGGTCTGGAATACACGTGAATCCCTGGCAGCCTTCCTGTTAACCCCCAATGACGCCAGTCAACAGCAAAACATTTACAGTTATCTCGACAACGCCAAAACACATACCAATAACCTGCTGGATCAGCCCTGGATTATTCAGCACGATAAACAAGCCAGCGTTCAATCACTGGATGAGACGCTAGATAAGCTGAGGCTCTCCATCGATGAGCTCGTAAAAACACGACTGGACATGACCCGTCAATACCCTGCCCTGGCACTTGCCAGAGGCTCAATGCTTCCCCAACACAAAGTGTTTTATACCGCCGCTGCATTTGCCATTGAAGAATTTCATGAAGAGCCTCCAACCAAACTTTCTCTTCTGAGCCACCAGCATTTTGTAGAAGCACGCCATATCTGGACACAAATGATTTCCAATTTTCGAATGTATCTGGCCAACCGGCTGGGTTCATTCGCCGAACAGGTACTTGGCAGCCAGGAACAGGATGTTATGACTCAATATGAGGATCTTGAGAAAACCCTCAACATCCTTCAACAAATGGATAACGAGGGGCAGTTAGGCATTCAGGGAAGCGTATCGCTGGAAGAGCTCATCGCCTCTGCCCATCTTTGGCATGACACCTTCAAAAATGTAAAGCGTATTCACAATACAGATAATTGGCGCGCAGATAAAAAATTGATTCAGGATAATATCAAACCCAATATGGAAAAGATCTGGCAGTTATTGATCTCACTGGATAAAGACATCGAGCTTTCAGTCATGGATGATCTTACTGCACTCTCCCGTGTTGCCGGAAACCAGATAAATCAACTGTTTTTATTCACTATTCTGGCTCTCTCACTTATATCACTGGGATACTTTGCTCTCGAACGCACCGTATTAAGACCCATTGCATCTATTGCCAACGCGTTAAAATCCGCTTCAGACGGACACATGGAAAATGAGCTTCCAAAAGGTGGCGTACAGGAAACTAAAGACCTGGTGAGTGCCTTTACCCACATGCACAAGCAGGTTCAGGCACGCCAAACCGCTCTGGAATACCATGCTCTTCATGATTCACTCACAAACCTGGGCAACCGCAATCGTCTCAACGAACACCTTGAAATTGCCATAAAAAATGCACACCGTAATCAGGAAACATTTGCACTACTCATGCTGGACCTTGACCGTTTTAAAGAAGTTAACGATACCCTTGGGCATCCAGTGGGTGATCAACTATTAATTGAAGTTGGGATACGCTTAGCGGGCCTGTTGCGTGATAGCGATACTATTGCCCGCTTTGGTGGTGATGAATTTGCCATTCTTTTGCCAACAGCACGTGAAACTCAGGCATCAAA
The DNA here is from genome assembly GCA_030613605.1 of Gammaproteobacteria bacterium. Taxonomy (GTDB): domain Bacteria; phylum Pseudomonadota; class Gammaproteobacteria; order SZUA-152; family SZUA-152; genus SZUA-152. The sequence goes on from JAUWLO010000259.1 coordinate 2,345, forward strand.
AGTTGCAGAGAAAGTAGCTGCTGCACTGGCCGATCCATTCCATATTGAGAACCAACAACTTTATACCAGCGCCAGCATTGGTATCGCGTCCTACCCGCAACATGGCCACGATGCCAGCACGCTTATTCAGCATGCTGATATCGCTATGTACATGGCCAAAAAAGGCACGACAGGCTGGGCAGTCTATGACTCCGTTCAGGACAGACATAGCGTAGGAAGACTGGGGCTTATGGCAGAACTGCGAAACGCAGTTCGTAAAAACGACCTCGAATTACACTACCAGCCCAAATGCGACGTCAGCACTAATGACGTTCAGAGTGCAGAAGCATTGTTACGGTGGAATCACCATGAACATGGGTTTATTCCACCAGAAGAAATCATATCATTAGCAGAACAAACCGGTTTCATTCACGACATTACCGTATGGGTACTTGAAAGCGCTATTAGACAGGCTGGCAAATGGATGAAAAAAGGAACCCCGCTGAATATTGCTGTTAACCTTTCAGCCCACAATCTCCAGGATGAAAAAATTGTTAAACACATACGGAAGCTACTGGCTGAAACTGGTTTTCCTCC
>JAUWLO010000185.1 GCA_030613605.1 Gammaproteobacteria bacterium
CTGAGTATTTCGATGAGTTATCAGGTTCTGGCCCGCAAATGGCGCCCACGCACATTTAATGAATTAGTCGGCCAGGAGCACGTGCTCAAGGCCCTGGTGAATGCGCTGGATAACGACCGTCTGCACCACGCCTTTTTGTTCACTGGCACCCGGGGTGTGGGCAAAACCACCATTGCCCGCATCCTGGCTAAATCCCTGAATTGCGAAAAAGGCGTCAGCTCCACGCCCTGTGGCGAATGCTCTGCCTGCACCGAAATCAACGAAGGTCGCTTTATCGACCTCATTGAAGTGGATGCCGCCTCACGCACCAAGGTGGATGAAACCCGCGAGCTGCTGGAAAACGTGCAATACGCACCGAGCCGTGGCCGCTACAAGGTCTACCTCATCGATGAGGTGCACATGTTCTCCAACCACAGCTTCAATGCGCTGCTAAAAACCCTGGAAGAACCACCCCCGCACGTCAAATTCCTACTGGCCACCACCGACCCACAAAAACTGCCGGTCACCATTCTCTCTCGCTGCCTCCAGTTCAACCTCAAGCGAATCCCGCTGGAAGCCATTCGCGACCACCTGAGCCGTGTGCTGGGTGAAGAAAAGATTGAATTTGAAGATACCGCCCTGGCCCTGATTTCCCGCGCAGCTGATGGTTCCATGCGTGATGCGCTCAGCCTGCTGGACCAGGCCATCGCCTACGGTAATGGCAAGGTAAATACCGACGAAGTGAGGGCCATGCTCGGATCCCTCGAGCAAGATCACGTCATCGACCTGTTAACGCTACTGGCCAATGAAGATGCCCCCGGTCTGTTGGCCCGTATTGATGAGCTGGCACAACAAAGTCCGGATTTTGCTGGCGTGCTGGCAGAATTCATTTCCAGCCTGCATCGTATTGCCCTGGCACAAACTGCACCGAATGCGGTAGATGACGGACTCGGCGACCGTAATGCCATCATGGAACTGGCTCAACACATGAGCCCGGAAGACGTGCAGCTCTATTATCAGATTGGTCTCATCGGACGGCGTGATTTACCCCTGGCACCAGATGCCCGTGGCGGCTTTGAAATGGTGTTACTAAGAATGCTCGCCTTTCGACCTGTAGATTCAGCCCACGCCGCTCCTGTGACAAGAACACCCGTGGCAAAATCACCCACAACAAATTCCAGACCTGCAAACAACAGCCAACCTGCCAGCTCAGCATCGGCTCCCACAGCTTCGAGCGTTGTTGAGGCAACCCCACAAAAACCAGCGCCAGAGGCCAGCAAGGGCCTTAACGAACAGAAAGACGAATGGGAAGCTGAACGGAAAGACGAGTGGGAAGACATCGTCGCCGCGCTTAACCTCACCGGCATGACCCAGCAACTGGCCATTCATTGCACTATCGGCAAACGGGAAGGGGAATCTTTTCAGCTCAATATGGCACCTACTCACAAGCACCTGTTGAGTAAAAGCCGCGAACAGGCTTTGGCAGCCGCCCTTGGCCAGCACCTGGATTTGACCGTCAATCTTACAATTTCTGTTGAAGAACAGCCGGGCATTACCCCGGCCAATCTGCAACAAACACGCGATGACATACGCCTGGATCAGGCCCGCACGTCTATTGAGGACGATTCGGCAGTGCAGGCCTTCAAGGACGTCTTTGACGCCCAGGTAAACCCCGATTCTGTACAACCGGTGGACTAAACCCTGCGGTCTAAGCCAGGGTTCAACTAACTTTGGGTTCATCAGGGTATATAATGAGCCACAATAATTAATAGCGATTTGAAGTAGGAGTAACAAAGATGAAAGGTGGTATCGGTAAACTCATGAAGCAGGCCCAGGAAATGCAGGCCAATATGCAAAAAGCCCAGGAAGAACTGGCCAATATGGAAGTCACCGGCAATTCAGGCGGCGGACTGGTTTCAGTGGTGATGACGGGACGCCACGACGTGAAGCGCGTTTCCATCGATGACAGCCTGATGGGTGACGACAAAGAAATGCTCGAAGACCTGCTGGCCGCTGCCGTCAATGATGCCGTACGCCAGGTGGAACGCACCAGCCAGGAAAAAATGTCTGGCATGACCGCGGGAATGAATTTACCCGGCGGCATGAAGCTACCTTTCTAACCCCACCTCCAAGAAGAACTCTTTAGTGGCATACAGTCCTCTCATAAATCGGCTTATTGAAGACCTGCGCTGCCTGCCCGGCGTGGGTCCCAAATCCGCCCAACGCATGGCCTTTCACCTGCTGGAGCGTGACCGTGAAGGCGCCAAGCGATTAGCCGCATCACTCATTGAGGCCTCGGAACGTGTCGGCCATTGCCAACAATGCCGCACCCTCAGCGAAACCGATATTTGCCCGCTGTGCGCCAATGCCAGTCGAGATCGCAGCCTGCTTTGCGTGGTGGAATCCCCCGCCGATGTCCGCGCCATTGAGCAGGCGACCCATTATAAAGGTCGATATTTTGTGCTCATGGGCCATCTCTCGCCGCTGGATGGAATTGGCCCAGATGACCTCGGTCTGGAGCAACTGGACAACCGCCTGAATGAAGGCGATATCAAAGAAGTGATTCTGGCCACCAATCCCACGGTCGAGGGCGAAGCCACCGCGCATTACATCAGCGAAATGGTAAAGACCTACGACATCACCAGCACTCGTATTGCTCATGGCGTTCCCGTGGGCGGTGAGCTGGAATACGTAGATGCAGGAACCCTTTCGCACGCCTTCTCGGGAAGGCGCCAGCTGTAGCACTTACATCTGGGCTGTAGGCACATTCCCACGCCTTTTCCCGAAGACGCCAGCTGTAATCCCCTGTAGCGCCCCCTCAACTCAACGTAAGTACCTGATCTTATTCAGATCCAGCCCTTCTTCGACGACTGCGTCACAAAATGGCTCATAAAGCGCGAGCCCACTAAAGATTCCCCCCCCCACTGCCGAAATTCATATAAGCGAAAGACGGGTATTTCTCGTCAAATTCAACAATAAAATAATCGCTGGAGACAGCATGTACGATAACCTGGAAAATGCGGGACATGACGAACTGGTAACACGATACGCACCTCTGGTGAAACGTATCGCCTACCACTTGAAAGCCCGGCTGCCTGCCACTGTTATCGTCGACGATCTGCTCCAGGCTGGCATGATCGGCCTGCTGGAAGCCTCTGGTAAATATGACCCCAATCAAGGCGCAAGTTTCGAAACCTACGCCGGTATTCGTATCCGCGGCTCCATGCTCGATGAACTACGTCGTAATGACTGGGCACCAAAATCCGTCCACCGCAAGGTTCGTGACATTACTCAGGCCATCCGTACCATCGAAGGTCGCGAAGGTCGCGATGCCCGCGATGAAGAAGTTATAGAGAATCTCGGCATTTCCCGGGAGGAATATTTCAAAACCCTGCAAGATGTATCAACACATCGGGTGCTCAGCTGGGAAGATCTTGGTATTGATGAAGATGTGATTGGACATCAAGGCGTGTCCGATGGCAAACCTGGCCTTCACGATGAATTAGAAAAACAACGTTTCAAAGACAGCCTCTCCGAAGCTATTGCTTCATTACCCGAACGGGAAAAAATGATTGTTGCACTCTATTATGAATCTGAACTTAATTTACGCGAAATCGGATCTGTACTTAATGTCAGCGAATCACGTATAAGTCAATTATTGAGTCAGGCTCATATTCGGTTGCGAGCTCGCATGCGTGACTGGCTTGCACAACAGTAGTACTTACTGATACAACAGACTGTAGTTTCCAACTAAAGTCGATTACATTCATTTTATGCAAACCTATTCGAACATCACCTTCATTAAAAAAAGACCTCGACATAATGCAACGGCATTACACGAAGCCAATTTCGCCAAGCTGGCTCGCGTTGTTCCCGGGTTGCGTGATCTTCAGGGACACGTTTTTATCAGCGGGCCTAACGACTCTCAATTAGAACTCAGAATTCTTGAAACCAGTAAATACACAAAAACATTTTCTCTGCACCTAAACTACTGCAAAGCAAAACAAAACCTTACTCAACCATGGCTTTCGAACCTGCAAATGAAAATTCGCAACTATTACGACGCCAGTGTTACCGAGGTCCTCGCATTCCAGAAACACCATCGCCTTGATGCTAGGTATCAATATCCAAATTCCAGGATGTATCAATGTAATGAAAAATGGCAAACCAACCAGTTTCTTGGCGAATGGCTGGACCACTG
>JAUWLO010000216.1 GCA_030613605.1 Gammaproteobacteria bacterium
TGGATTTTCGTGTGATTACTTCGAGCATTCCTACACGTCAACACTGAGCAAGCGCCGTTCTCGCACATCCCTGTGCTTCACAGCATAAGGCCATCCCTCGGCAACTGCTCCTGCGTTGCTCTACCTCCCGCGTCCATGCAGTCGTGCCCAAAAAAAAGCGGCCCCCTCGATTGAGAAGGCCGCTCCACAAGCACACCAGAAGGAGTCAAACTAAGTGAAACAGGCAGAATTTGTACACTCAGACCGGCTTTCCCCTAACTAAAGCCAATCTGACATCTACCGTCTTACTCTTTTTATTATGGTTCGCATTCCAAAAACACTGCTTATCCATATAGTTACACACAATCCATTACAAACAGCCATGTATTGGTCACCCCACTGCGTTCCAATATGTCGCCTAAGCACACCAAGACGACGGACGGGATTGTTGTATAATTTTATTTCTATGTCAATAGATTATTTTTATGTGCTTCTATGCCAATCAATATTTTTGATGACGAACCACAGGTTAAATCTTGAGTCGCTCGACAATGCGCCCATGGATAAGATGTTCTTCAAAAATTTCATCCAGATCTTCCTTATCCACATAGGTGTACCAGACGGCTTCCGGGTAAACCACCACCACCGGCCCCTCTTCACAACGGTTTAAGCAACCTGCCGTGTTCACCCGCACACAGCCCTCTTTGCCAGCGATATCCAGTTCCTTGCATCGTTTTTTGGTGTAATCGCGCATGGCCTGCGCATTGTGCTGCTGGCAGCAGGCCTTGCCATCTTTACGATCATTGGTACAGAAAAAAAGGTGGTGGCGGTAATAGGACATAACTACAGAGTAAAGGGTAAAGAGAAAAGATAAAAGTGGGATGTTTTTACTTTCCTCTTTACCCTTTCCTCTTTACTCTGCCTACATGGATCTTCACACTGAATTAGACCGCTGCGTCATGTGCGGCATGTGCTCCCAGCACTGCCCGACCTACGAGCTCACATCGAATGAGAGCGAATCTCCCCGCGGACGCATTGCGCTCATTAGCGCTTTCAATAGCGGACAACTGGATATCAGCGACAAACTGGTGACTCATCTGGAGCATTGCACAGGCTGCCGCGCCTGCGAGGCATACTGTCCCTCTGCGGTGCGCTTTGGGGCTATCATGGATATGGCCAAAGCATTGATCGCCGAACATCGTCCTCAGCCACGCGCTCAACAGCAGATACAAAACTTGCTGGCAAAACCCCAACAGGCACAGCGCCTAGGGCGCTGGCTGGGGCGTTATCAACGCTGGGGACTGCAACGATTTATGCGTGCCACTGGTCTGCTTTCGCTCACCGGGTTAAGCGAAAGTGACAATCTATTACCGAAACGGCTACCCAAGATTGCACGTTCTCCGAATCAATCGGAATACAGCCCTGCTGTTGGGGGGCACGGTTTACCAAACCAGGGAGATGTCGCACTTTTCACCGGTTGTGTCTCCAGTATTTTTGCTCGCGAAGCACTGGCTGCCCGCCGCCGCCTGCTTAATCGTGTGGGTTACGGTGTTTCCACGCCAGTTGACCAAACCTGCTGCGGTGCGATGCATCAACACAACGGCTACCCTGGTAAAGCATCTGAATTAGCAAAGGCAAACCTACATGTTTTTAACAAGCTCAATATTGAAGCCATTGTGCACACCTCCACAGGCTGCACGAGTTTTTTACAGGAATACGCTCAACTAACATCAGACAGCAATAAAGATGCCCATAAAGGTTTTGCAACCAAAGTGCAGGACATTAATGAGTTTTTGTTAAACGCTAACTGGCCATCAAATCTGACCATCCAGCCACTACCAAAACGAGTGGCAGTACACGAACCCTGTAGTGCTCGCAATGTGCTGCACGTTGCAAACAAACCTTACCAATTACTGGAGTCCATTCCGGAAATCGAATGTATACCTCTACCAGACAACGCCCGATGCTGTGGTGCCGCTGGTAGCCAGTTGCTTAGCCCATCGAAACTTTCACAACTGTTGAGAGAAAAAAAACTGGATGCATTATCAGAGTTAAACACCGACACAAATTCCAACACCTGTATCGACATCCTGGTAACCACCAACATTGGTTGCGCCCTGCACCTTGCTGCCGGCCTGCGTGAACATGGTCAAAATGTGGAAGTCCTGCATCCTGCCACCTTGTTGATGAGGCAACTCGAATCACCGCAATTAGCCGTGCAAAAAGATGGAAAGAAACGCAAACCTGTACCTCCTCCGAGTCTTCCGCTAGAGTAAACTTATGACTGTGAAAACAAACTCGCAACAACCTGGTAGAAGACACTATTCCCCTCTCGATCATCTGCTGATGGGTGTCGACGTGGGTGTGCGTACGCTATTGGGTCAACCGAAAATCACCGAACGCGCCAACCCCGCAAAAGACCAGCCCGATGCTGAACTCAGTGAAGCCGACCGCGAGCTGGCCGGTCGATTAATGCGCATTAACCACGCTGGTGAAGTCGCTGCCCAGGGTCTTTATCAGGGCCAGGCGCTCACGGCCAAATTACCCGAAGTAAGAGAGAAAATGGAACGTGCTGCGCTAGAGGAAAATGATCACCTCGACTGGTGCGAGAAACGCATCAAGGAAACGGGTACCCACGTGAGTTACTTCAATCCGGTCTGGTACGCCGGTTCTGTTGCCATTGGTGCGCTGGCAGGATTAGCCGGCGACAAGTGGAGCCTGGGCTTTGTGGCAGAAACTGAACATCAGGTAGTGAAACACCTGGAAGAACACCTGCAACAACTGCCTGAGTCCGACACCAAAAGTCGCGCCATTCTGGAACAGATGAAACAGGATGAAGGTCGTCATGCAACAGTTGCTATAGAGGCGGGTGGTGCCGAGTTACCTTATCCCATAAAAAAACTCATGGGCCTTAGCTCCAGGATCATGACACGCACAGCATTCTGGTTATAGGCAGGGAGAAAAGGGAAAGATTCAAGAGAAAAGTTAAGAAATATCGATTATTTCCTTTTGACCGTCATTCCGGCGCAGGCCGGAATCCAAGTAGATGTTAGATAGCCTATGGATTCCGGCCTGCGCCGGAATGACAACAAACGAGATCAGCTAAATTATCTTTACCCTTTCATCTTTACTCTGTTACTTGAGGCGGATGAAATATCATTTGCACGGTATTACCATCAGGGTCGAGGCAATAAAAACTGCGCGCGCCATCACGATGCGTTTTTGGTTCAGTTTTCATTTTAATGTCATGTCCACGTAAAAAATCAAACCACTCGTCTACATCTTCTATCGCATTAAGAAAAAAACCAATATGATCCAGGCGCTGCCCCTCACCAAATTCTTTTTCAGTGTGATGCAAAGCAAGGTTATCGTTTCCGGACGTGAGATAAACACTATGGTCATCAGGCCGCCACTCCACCTGCATGCCTAACAGGTCCACATAAAAATTTTCAGTGGCTTCATAGTTACGTACAAAAAAAGCCACGTGGCGCATACCCGTAGTTGGATTAGGCTTAATCATTACCCTTCGTCCTTCCCATCACGGATCTCATAGTCATGAGTAATCTCCACAGACTTTGCCAACATGATGGAAGCCGAGCAATATTTTTCTGCTGATAATTCAATAGCACGCTTCACATGTTTTTCGCTTAAACCTTCACCAGTGAGAATAAAATGAA
>JAUWLO010000038.1 GCA_030613605.1 Gammaproteobacteria bacterium
ACCGTACATAGTTTTTCTCCTCAATTTACAATTAGTTTTACTTATATATATTTTAGGCTAACGGCCACGTTGTTGCATCTCAAACCAGGCATCATACACAGGTTGTGGCCACGTAGACTGGAACCAGGCAATTACTGCACTAATTTCCTGGCCACTTAGTTTGCCTTTCCAGGCAGGCATTTTTCCCTGACCTTGAACGCTGCCATTACTGATTACATTACCCAGCACTTCAGTAGAATGATGCCATGCATGACCGGAACCATTGAGTGGCGGTGCCGGATAAAAACCATCCATATCTTTTTTCCGCCAGTTGGCAGCGCCCTCTGCCTGACCACCATGACATGATGCACAATTATTCTGGAACACCTGCTTACCCATCGCCAGCTGGGCTGGATCCTGCTGGCGTTCTGGTGCTGCAGGCACCGGCATGGCGTCCAGGTTATGAGACCCCATCTTATGATCATTGTCACAAGCGACCAACAACAGCAATGTCGCACCAATAAATATTCGAACATAGATTCTATTTTTTATTCTATTCAATGTGGATGACTCCCATGTTCATGGTGATCTTTTACTGAACCAGCTGCCTGAGCCTCAGTTTTTTTAACCTCATGATGAGCATCCGCCGACGCATGTTCATGCGTTTCACTATGCGATGAATCTTCGGTCTGCGTGTGCTTTTCCGGTAACTCGCAATTGTCCGAATCATTTACATAAAGGGTCGAGATTGGTTTTGATTTAATGGAGCGGTCATCTACATGCTCATGACTGCCTGTATGCTCATCGCTATCTGCGTGCTCATGGCTGTCCACCTTCTCTTGAGTGCTTGCCTGCGCATGATGATCTCCATCATTACCGTCATCATGCTCCCCTGAAGCATGGTCATGCGTATCCGTTTTTGGTAACGACATGACGCCCAAACCAAAACGATATACTGATTCACCTCCGAGCCAGGCAGTAGATGCCAGCAGGCCTCCACTCACCAACAAAGCCATCAACAATACGAAACTCATTCCCAGGCCTGCTTTCGCACGCCGCCAGGACCAGACCGCCAGAACAATAAACATTGCAGCTGTCCCCAGGGCCCAGTTACGGTGCTCCGTCATCGCTTCATGAGAAGGTGTGTCATGGGCCACAGAATTGTAGGCCACCACACCGGCCACTACTGTTATCACGGTAATGCCAGCACCTATCCACAAATTCCACTGCGCGACCAACTGCCATTGTTCTCGAAGCTTACCCGCCGGCATAAACTGCGTAATAACAGACAACAAGACCGCAATGGATAGCAGACCCACCGTAAAGTGCACAAACACCGGATGCCAGTTGGGGATTATTTCGATCATTCCATCTCCATTTTTTACTTTATTTAAATAAATAATTTCACATATATAGCTTCAAATAACCGAACAGCAACAACTACATGTTATGTCCGGCGTGTTCACCTGAAGTCATAGCTTTACCGGTAGTTGAACGGGAAGCCTGTACTGCTCCATCCGGTTTGCCGCCACAACGTGCCCACTCTGCATTATTTATCATCACCAGACCTCGGCTTGCCTGGGCACAGCGTACTGGTAGCGCATCGGCCACGTCAGTCGACTCCATGACATATCGGTCATCATAGCCGCCTTCACGCGCCTTACCACTAGTCGGGATGACGGCCAGTTTTTGCAATTCAGCCGTTGTCTGACTTTTTGATGTGCTTGTGAGAGACCTATCATGGATCATGCTGGAGTGATTCATTTTGGAATGATCCATTTCTGCCGCCAGCACAGGACTGCCGATAACCAGCAGCGCTACCATCAGACAAGTTTTCATTTTTACTGTAGAACTTTTCATCACTATTCTCCTCAACTGCTAAATACTTTTACTGGGCGCTCTTATTGAGTACACCCGTTATTGAATGTAGCCGTGTTCAAGATTAAGTATGGAATCACGCTCACCAATGGTGTCGTTAAACATGGCATCAAAACCAAAGGCCATGCCTATTTGCACTACGGCATCATTGCCTCCGCCCAGACCATCACCATAATCGGTGTAACTTAGCTGCATAAGAAGATCCACACCCTGACCTAATCGATAAAATGCGTTAGACACCACACTCCACTGAGTGCCATCGTTAATATCCGCATAATCTTTGTAGGCAAAGGTCAGGCCAGCCTGATATCGCGTTAGCAACTTGGGGCGGCCGGTATGTCGCAATGACACCACCACACTGGTGTATTCACCAGCAGCCAAATTGGCCACTACAGGTGCATCGTTTACACCCTGGTTCAAGATAACCTGTCCAGCTAGTGACCAACTATGGCGCGGATCAATGTTGAGATTGGCTTCAGCGCCCCCGACCAACGCGAGACTCCACTCATCACCCGTGGTGGTTTCTACTTTCTGCCCATCAACCAACAAACCCGCATGACGCAATCGTTTCACATAACGCAGGTCTTCCGGTTGCTCGTAGATATAACTCGCTCCCAGGCTATCAAATCTGCCCGGGGCCCCTGTGTAGGCAGCTCCATTTCGTCGGGTTCCCGCCCACAAACCAACACGCTGGATTTTTTGATCCAGAAAAAAATCAAAGCTCAATTGTTTACCGAAGATTTGATCGAATTCTTCATCTGAAGAAGCATTACCCACATGCGTATAATCCAGCAGATCATCGTCACGCATCAATGGCAATTCCAGCAAGGTATTACGTAAACGGCCACGACCAATCATCACTGCATAGTCACGATTCCAGTAAAAACCGTTTAACTGGTGGAACACAACCGCATCTTCGTTTTCTGTAAACCCAATCGTCGCACCTGCTACCCCATCGCTGTACATACGTTTATCAAAGCGCAGCAACAAACTGGAATCCTCCAGATTAATATTCGTTTCCGCATCGGGATCTGAATCCAGTTCCACGGCATCCACACTGGCCATGATTCTCCCACCCAGCTGTATGCGCGGCATGACTTCACGATCCACTTCTAGCGCAAACACTTCTGGCGAAAGTAATGTTGCGACAAGCATTGGCAAAAACAAACGACTTAATGTTTTATTGATCATTAGAAAATTTTTCATTGTGTTTGCCTCCTATTGATCAACTGACACAGATGGAATGTACGTTGGCTCAAAATCCTCATAAGCCAACACCGTCAGCATTCCACCAGGATAAATACCGTTATTACGCACCTGCGTGGTTTTGTGATCATGGAAGGTCCAGAAACCGGGGTTATCTCCAAGGATCATGATGTCGTAGGTACCGCCGGGTTCCACGTGAATGGTATTCATTCTGCGTGGCTCAGGCAGGTCCGCACCATCCTGGGACACCCACCAAAAGTCGTGTCCATGTAAATGCATGTGATGAGAAAGACCCGAGGCATTAATCAGACGTATCCGAATCCACTCCCCCTGTTTAATGCCGATGCGTTTGGTAGCGGGATAGGATTTGCCGTTGATGGCAAAAAAGTTGGGCTTAATTTCTACCCCCGAAGAACGACTCTGCAAATAAGGGGCTATATATTCGCCGCTTTCCACTGCCTGTTTGAACTCGGCATAGTCTTTGAAAAAACCGTGGGTCTTATAATCAAGCTTACCCTGCGACATCAGCAGGTTGACTTCTTTCATACCCTCCAGCAAACCATTCATTTCTTCACGAATAAAATTGGTATCCCAGGCTTCCAGCATCATGATGTAATCACGACTATAGGGAAAACGTTTTTTAAGGGTTTCTTTTTTGGGGTGAACAATAAAGGCACCGTGCATGGCCGAAGCAGCATGCAAAGGGGTACTCCAGTGGCAATGATACCAATGTGTCCCCGCCGGCTTTGCCTGAAAGCGGTATACAAAGGTATCGCCCGGGTGTACAGGATCCTGAGTGACCATGGGTACGCCGTCCATGGTGTACGGCAAAATAATGCCGTGCCAGTGAATGGTGTGCATCTCTTCGGTGTGATTGGTGAAGTTTACCTGCACCCAGTCACCTTCGTTGACATGAAACTCCGGGCCCGGCACCTGGCCATTAAACGCAAACATGTGGGACGTAATGCCTGGCAGGATTTCGTGCTCAATAATCTGCACATCCACATCAAATACTTTGTACTCTACCTCGTTCGGTGATGGCGAACCGGGGGGCTCGATCACCTGTCCCGGTTTCATGCTGTGGCCTTCCATAAACATCATCGAGCCATACTTGCTCATGTCATGACCCATGTTTGCGTGAGACATAGCCGCATGATCCATGCTCTTACCGATTGCCGCCTTTGCGCCAGCTGCCACTTCTTCCGCACGTGCTGCTGCAATCGCTGTGGTTGCTGCTACTGCGCCACTTGCGGCTGCTGCCGTTTGGCGCAGAAAGTCACGCCGACTCACTTTTTCAGTAGAGCGGCTAGAATCCTGCTTTAATTCCTGATCTGTTTTCTTCATAAAATTTCCCTTGATTCAGGTTCGCCCGAGCAAAGCTCCTGGTTAAATACCTGCAACAAAATAATCGCAAAAATGATACTAGAATATGACAAGGCAGAATTGTTAACGTTGTCTGCCCCTGGACAAAAGGGATTAACCCCCGGGAGGAATCAGGAGATGGGTGGGCGAATATCGCTGGGTAAAACGAGGGTAACCACTGGCACATTATAATCCGTGTACGAAGTCGGAATTAAAGATAGTTCGCTGATTTCAGTGTCATTTTTTACAGTAAAATGAAGCGCGCAGGCTTCACAATCCGTCATATTGTGATCATGGCAATCCGTCGACTGCTCATCCGTCAGGCTGTTCGCAGTAGTCATTGCCTCATGGCCCGTATTTTCATAATGGTCGGCCATTTGCACCTCAGACGATACAGGCATAACGCTAGCCGGTGAGTGAAAAGACGCCATTACTGCACGCATTGGTAATAACACCAGAGAGAGCATGAGCAACAGATAAAAGATCCGAGTATTTTTTTTCATTAAGTTCGGTGAATAGACATAATATTTGAGCTATTAAAACACTGTTTCATTAGGTTAGTCTATCGGCTGGAAAGTTCCATCACCCCAGCAAATAAACATCAATTTCACATAAACCTCTCTTTTTATAATGAATATCCGCACGGAAAATATATCGAAAAACCACTTAAACTGTCAGGAAACAGCGCGATTCGAGATATGATGCAAACATGAACACCGAAGACATTCAAAAAATAGATCAGGAACATGTCTGGCACCCATACAGCAGCATGAATTCAGACTTACCCGTTTACCCGGTGAAATCCGCTAAAGGCGTGCGACTTACACTGACAGATGACAGGGAGTTAATCGATGGCATGTCGTCCTGGTGGTGTGTTATCCATGGTTACAACCATCCCGTCATTAATGCGGCACTGGAACAGCAAATTCACAAAATGTCCCACGTGATGTTTGGTGGACTCACCCATGAGCCTGCTATTGAACTCTCTAAACAACTCACCGAAATCACACCGGAGCCGCTACAAAAAGTATTTTTTTCCGACTCGGGTTCAGTGTCCGTTGAAGTCGCTTTAAAAATGGCGATTCAATACTGGCATGCCAAAGGCCAGTCTCAGCGCCAGCATTTTATTAGTCTTCGTTCTGGCTATCATGGCGACACCATTGGCGCCATGTCGGTAAGCGACCCGGAAACGGGTATGCATTCCATCTTTCAGAAAATATTGCCAAAAAATCATTTTGCCAAACAACCCCGATGCCGCTTTGGCCAACCTTGCGCCGAAAACGATATTGGATCACTTGAACAAACACTTAAAGAACATGCTGAAAAAACAGCTGCAGTAATTATGGAGCCCATCGTGCAAGGCGCTGGTGGCATGTGGTTTTACTCTGCAGACTATTTAAAAAAGGCACGCGAGTTGTGCGATCACTATGACGTGTTATTAATACTGGATGAGATTGCCACAGGCTTTGGCCGTACCGGCAAACTGTTCGCTTGTGAACACGCAGAAATATCACCCGACATTATGTGTGTCGGCAAGGCATTAACGGGCGGTTATTTAACCCTGGCAGCAACACTGACCACAACAGAAATATCAGACACCATCAGCCAGTCAGATCCTGGCGTATTCATGCATGGACCAACATTCATGGCCAATCCTCTGGCCTGCACAGCGGCTTCAGCTAGCATACGCTTATTGCTTGAATCGCCATGGCAGAAAAACGTTCGGCGCATAGAGGAAAATTTACGGGGTGGGCTCGCACCCTGCAAGGATTTTGATTTTGTCGAAGATGTTCGCGTACTGGGTGCCATCGGTGTGGTTGAACTACAGCAGCCTGTGGACATGAAATCCATTACCCGAGATTTTGTGGGTGCCGGAGTCTGGATTCGCCCTTTTGGCAAACTGGTTTATTTAATGCCGCCCTTCATCATTAATGATGAAGATTTGGCCACGCTAACAAACACTGTGGTTTCTGTTGTTTCCAGGCTAAAAATGTAACTTACAGGGAGCTGTGATTACAAAATTCCAGCTTTGTAGCAGACTCGGTATGGCGAAAACGGGTAAAACTGGCATTACCCACTTTAATGCCGTAGACCTCGACGGCAGACTTCTGTGAAACCGGCATCATTGCAGCCCGAATAACCCCAGCATGAGTCACAACCAAAATATGCTGCCCCGGAAAGGCTTCCAGCATATTTTCGAATACACTGGATACGCGACTCTTAAATTCAGCCCATGGTTCAGCCCCTGCAGGGCGGCAATTGATCGGATCCCGATAAAAAGCCGCATACTCATCTGCATTATTTTTCTGAATTTCTGCCCTCTCCCGCCCTTCCCAGACACCAAATCCCACCTCTTTGAGTCTGTTATCCACCTTCACCGGAATTGAGTATTTTTTCGCCAACGCCTCGGCAAACAATCTGCATCGAGTCAGGGGAGAGCTAAAAACCACATCCCATGGACAGCCATCCCCTACTGCACCCCACATTTGGGACCAGCCTTTTTCGCTCAACGGGTCATCCACGCCATTGCCACGGTAGGTGCTCGTTCCCACAGGCTCTCCATGACGGAGAAAATCTATTGTTATATCTGCCATCTACCACGCACCTTCTTTTAAAATCATCTTTCTAGCAATTTTTCTCCATTGGCAACAAGCAGTTATATCCTGAGACCATTTCAAATCAAGGGCTTAATCACCGCCAAATCACTGAATATTGTACAAATTTTACTAAATATTCCAACTTCTGCGCCGAAAGTATAATGTGAGATAATGTCTAAAAGAAACAACCTCATTTTGGCTTAAATAACACTGTGAAAACATGAAAAAGAAACTCGATATAAAAGATCTGGCCGTGGGCATGTTTGTCTCTGAACTGGATCGCCCGTGGATTGAAACACCTTTTCTATTCCAGGGTTTCCGCATTACTAATGAAGCCGAATTAAACAAGCTTATAGAGCTTTGTAAATACGTTGTAGTCGATATTGAGAAAAGCAAGGTTCCTATCACTAAAGGATCAGTGATGGCGAGCGAACCCAAGATGGAGCTTGACCTTAAACGGAAACCCAAACCCTACGTTAAGACCTTTGAAGAAGAATACGAATATGCCAAAAAGGTTTACAAGGATTCTCAAACACAGGTAAATAAATTTTTTGGCGACACTCGCCTGGGGAAAAATATCTCCATGACAGAGGTGAGCAACTCCGTCACGCCACTGGTTGACAGTATCTTCAGAAACCCCAACACACTGACCCTTTTTAGCAACATTAAGGCTGCAAATGAAAATCTTGAAACACACTCCATTAACACTTGTGTATTAAGCCTGACTTTTGCTCGCCATCTGGGTTTTGATAAAACAAAAATGTATGAATTAGGCGTAGCTGCCTTGCTTCACGATATTGGTGAAACACAAATTCCTGATGAGGTACTAAAGAAAAGAGGTAATCTTACCAAAGAAGAACAGGAGATATTACACAGCCATTGCAATCTTGGGGCAACAATGCTTTCCAAAGTCAACGGCATTCCGCATAGCGCCATCAGCGTTGCCCAACATCACCATGAACGCTCGAATGAAAGCGGCTACCCAAGTAAATTAAGCGGGGAAGAACTGGGATTATATTCAAAAATTGTGGCTGTTATCGACATGTACGACACACTCACAACGGGCCTTGCCAATCAACCGCCAATCACTTGCTCTGATGCGTTAAAACATATGTACGAATGGCGCAACGACCTGTTTGACCCAACCATTGTTGAACAATTCATACAGTGTCTGGGAATTTATCCGATTGGGAGTGCGGTACTATTAAGCACAGGCGAATCCGGCATTGTCATCACAGTTCCCGAGAAAAACAGATTATCACCCAGCGTAATGCTCATTAAAAACGCCAAGAATCAGACTTTCCTGCCACCGAGAATCGTCAATATTGCCATGATAAACGAAGCGGCAGAAAAAGCAGAAGACGGAGAAATCAGATCTCTGGAGATAACCAAAGTGATTGATCCGGATGCATTCGACATGGATTTAAAGAACTTTGTACTGCGCGAACTCACCATGAGCCAACCCGCTGCCTAACCACTAGCTCCGGCCATTAATGCCGGCAACTCACGACTAGCAAAAAGCAATAACGCTCAGCCATTTAGCCGTTTTTTGCAGCACCGTATATATGCACCAGGTCATTTTTGCCCCGAACTCTGTGCTCACCCAAATCCGTCAGCATAGACTGGGAGTTTTTAGACAATCTTCCCCATGCGTCTGATGACACAATCACCTGGTGCCCTAGCCGTTTGCTTAAGCCTTCCAGCCTGCTGGCGGTATTTACCGCATCACCAATGTACGTGTATTCATAACGATCGGTCGAACCCAATACTCCCGCTGCTGCAGGGCCATAATGGATACCGATCCCTATCTCAATGGTTCTGTCATCACTTAGCACAATTGCTTTTGAATGCTCAAGAATATCCATGGCTGTTATAAATGCGTCCTCTGATGGACTCTCACAATTCTCGTAATCATAAACGGCGAGGATGGCATCACCCATGAACTTATTCACCACACCACTATGCTCTGAAACCAGATCAGCCATTTTGGTGAAATAAGCATTTAAAAACAGTAACACTTCTTCCGGGGGGATACTTTCAGCATATGATGTAAACTGACGTATATCGCAAAACAGTATGGCCATATTATGCTGCTTGCCATGCTTTAGTGAAGCTGTATCTTTGGTGAGCAATTTATTCATTACATCCGGGCTTACCACCTGCCCCAATGTTGCCTGTATTTTTTCTTTTTCCTTTAGTTCATCAATCATCAAATTGGTTTGTTTTGCGATCAGGCCAAATTCATCACGACTTATTATCGGAACATAATTTCGGTAATCACCATCATGTACAAAACGTAGCACGGCCAACTGAATATCAAAGTATTGTTGTAAATTTACAGAGTGAGTATGAATTAAACGTAGAGTCAAACTCACCACAATAAATAACACAAAGAAAGCATCGGTTAGAAACTCTGTAAGAAATTGTTTTTCAGTCCAGCCCATCGATTCGACTAATTTTAAATTGCCGTAACCAGACATTGTTATTGCAACAATAGCAATCAATACGGTAATCGTTAGAAACAAACTCAGCCCATGAGTAACAGACCCAGCTTCAAAATCATGTTTATAAATTGGCTTATCGTTATCAAAACCTTTTCTTTCCCGTATCAGGGACATATCCATACTGGAGAAATATCCAAGGATCAACACACCAAAGAATAGCTTGCTGGCCAATGCAATGTGAACATCGTTATAGAGCAACTGGAAAGCAAACGTCATCACTCCAATCAGGATAAACAAACCAAAATCGAAGAAAAACTGTAGCCTCGGACGCTCAAAAATATGTGCCTTATCTACAATAATGCTCTGAAAACGTATCCGTAGCAGCAAAGCAACCAGGAATGGAGCAGTGAAAACGATCATAGAAAGCGGAATACTTTGTGGGATAACATGAAGATCACTCCTCGCACCGATTATGGTGAGAAGAACGACCGTCAGGCCATAATAAAAGAAAATTAAGTATTTGAATTGATTGATATTCAACAGCTTACGGTCCAATTTCCAGAGTTTCCTTCATCCCCTGAAACTATCGGCCTCGAATCGCCTAACCTTAGAACTAGATCACAGCCAAAATGTGACGCAAAACACAATAAATTCAATAAAATGGGAAATTTTAGCGCTGAAATAGAAATCAATGGTTTCTATTGGCTATAGTGACACTTTCTGCCCCACGTAAACCCACATATCACTATGAACCTGATATCCTCATCAGCTGTGAAATCGGGGCAAAATTTACGGATCAGGAGAATGCCGGACTCGAGCACGCCACCAGATGACAATGAAGCGGGACAGCGACCAAAACTTAAATTCTTCCTAACAAAACAGCTAGCCAATGGAATATGACGCAAGTAAAGGAATACAAACTTAGCTGGTGCACGCTATTTCAGCGCGACGACCATATTGTGACCATTGAAATAAATGAGAGTATCGAGGTTGATACGGATATGGCACAGGAACTTATCGAGCTTTCCGACAACGTTTATGGAGACACCCCATTTGCTCTGCTCTCCAACAGAGTAAATTCATATTCGCTGTCTTTTGAGGCCATGCACACAGTGGCAGTACAGACAAATCTGGTCGCCCTTGCCGTCGTTATTTACTCCGCGCATTCCAAATTACTTATCGAGACACAGAATTTCTTTATTTCAACCATAAAGAAAAAGCCGGTAAAAATATTCACGGATAAAAATACGGCAATAGAATGGCTGCAGTCTGAACTCAGCAAAACGAGATCCTAATTTTTATTTAACTCTCTTCTCAGCCTTTTATTCAGCTCTTTACTTGGTCAACGCCATAAACAAACTTGGTAATTTTTCCGGCAAACGTTCCACCCGATCAATCACCGTGTATTGTCGGCCAAAAATATCGGTGACGTATTCATCGGCCTGTGGATCCAGATTCACACAATGGGTGTAAATGCCGTCCTGGTCTAATTCCTGTACCGCCTTGCGCGCATCTTCAATCAGCAAACGCTGGTCACTCACATCAATATCCGAAGGCTCGCCATCGGTTAACACCAGTAATAATTTTTTGTCCGCTTTTTGCGCACCGAGATAATGCGCCGCATGACGCAATGCCGCACCCATGCGCGTTGAATAACCGGCCTCCATTGCCGCCAGCCTGCCCTTTACTTCATCGTTCCACTGTTCGCTATAGCCCTTGATGTGTTGATAACGCACTTCATGACGTGTATTCGAGGAAAAACCAGCAATGGCAAATTTATCGCCAAGGCGATCAATGGACCAACCCAGCAATGCAACCGCCTCCTGACTTAACTCCAGAATCGTTTGCTCGCTACCTTCCGCCTTATCCGCCAGCGATGCCGAAAGATCCAACAACAACATGACGGCAATATCACGGCTATCATGTTTGTGACTCATATTGATACGCGGATCCGGCATACTGCCGCTCTTGAGGTCGATCAGAGAACGTATCGCCACATCCAGATCCAGTTCACTACCCTCTTCCTGATAGCGCACGCGCACATAGTTTTGTGGCTTGAGCATGTCGAGAATTTGTTTCAATCGTTTTGCAAGCGCGGCATGTTTTTCCAGCAGTTTGTCGATATCAGCCGCATTACCCGAAGGGTGTAAACTTTCATAGAGACTCACCCAGTCCGGTCGATAGGTTTTGGTGTTGTAATCCCACTCGGGATAATGACGCGGCGGCAGACCCTGGTCTTCTTCTTCGGCCTCCTGAGTTTTCCGCTCCTGATCAAACATTTCCTCATCATCACTTTCTTCAATGTACATCCACATATGACGATTATCATCTCGATAACTAACTTCAGTATCGATAAAGTACATTTTGGGTGACTGATCAGACTGACGACGAGTACGCGCAATATACGACACCGCAATCTTCGCTACGTCAGCAGTGGTAGTGTCTTCCGGATTTTCGGCGCCTTCCATCAACTCGTGGAAACGTGCGGTAAATTCCAGAACATCTTCATTTTCATAGCCATGGGTCTCATCCAGAATGGCATAAGACAACATCGCCAGGCGGTGACGGATACAGGATTCTTCTTCCGGTTTGCAGGCATCTTCCACCGGCCGTGGGTGCAAAGCCATAAACAATTTCCGCAACCCCGGGTACTCTCGCATGGTCAGATATTCCACGCGACAATCTTCCAGCAATTCAACCGCCACTCGCTGAAACGGGCTGTAGTTATCGGCAATTATTTTTGTTGTCCAGCGCTGGTGTGCGGCCATGTGTGCCAATAACGCACGGTAACGGTCGATGCCCTTTATTATAAAACCAGAGTCACCCTCGGTATCGTCATACACATCCGGTATACGCATACCTAAAGAATCATAATAAGGCAGCGGTTTTCGCAGCTCATCGAAGGCATTCGAGTACGGCATCAAATAGGGTTTTTCTTGCCACAGTGCCTTCATGTACAAATCTAACTTGCGCTCATTATCGATAAATAATGTTCCGTGACGTTCACGCTGCAAGATGGCTCGACTGTCCGCAGACTGCAAACAGAAATAATCTTTTTGGCGTTCGGGATGATTTTCGTAATTACGAATGCCGTAATCAATCCAGTTCTTTAATCCTTCCAGAGAAAGCTGGCTCAACAAATAGGG
>JAUWLO010000019.1 GCA_030613605.1 Gammaproteobacteria bacterium
TTTTGTTATTTTTTCCTGAAATGAAACCACCTGTTCCAGTCGTTCCACATCACGTTCAAGCTCTTCCAGAGCCTTGCATTCACCAAGGGCATGCCCGGACAGTCCCGTCTTTATCAGTTCCTGATCGTAAGATATCGTACCAATCACTTTGTCCCGCAGGGTCGCTAATTTATCCATCAGCAGGGATTCCACCTCTTCCGATCCAATCTTGTTGAGAATTAACCAAAAATTTTTAATACCCGCTTCTCGACAAAATTCGGCCATCCTTTTCGCAATGGAAACAGATTCGAGGGTGTAATCCAGCACGCCCAGTATGACATCCATTCGATCGGGTATCTTTCTACCAAAATGTTCGATTCCCGCTTTCATGTCGATAAGGTTGACAGCTTCTCCTTCAATCATAAAGTCCCTGACCACTTTCTCCAGCGGCCCATCGCAACCTTGTCCGTAGGTTTCGATCTTTCCTGCCTGCAACAGGGTCATGCTGCCTTTCTGAAGATAGTATTCAGGCGAAAGCTCTTTATAAAGATCGATCCTGTTTTCGGGAACAGGGTTCGAATCATTGTTCCGAGTAAGAGGTGATGGATCGTCTACCGGACAGGTAACCGTATTGATGCCACCAAAAAATTCAATGAGCGGTTTTGGCTCTCCCTCTACACCTAAGCCGAACAACAACCGTACCAGTCCCTCGGGGTTGGAAGCGTCACCATCCAGGACCATGACCTCATAAGCTTTTCGCTGCAGAATAGTCGCCATCAGGGCAACCATGGTGCTCTTGCCGCTGCCACCCTTTCCGCAGACCAATATTCGTTTCCCACGCAGTGGTTTATTAGATTGCCGGGCATGGATCATTTGAGCTATTTTCCTCTTTCTGTAATTCGAACAATTGTGTTACATTGGACTCAATACGAGCGGCTGGCACACGGTTAACTGAAACTGGGCACTTCCCCTGATTTTATGGTTCCACTGTGGCGATTGCGCGAGGCAGACAGTAATTACAACACACCACAATCAATGATGCTAATTCCAATGACTATCCGGCCAAAAAACTATTCGCGTACCATTCTATCTCGAACTCATCAGTAGTGGAATGGGCGAAATGTTTGCACTTCCACAGGCGCTAACTATGAGTCATATTATCGTGCGTTCCCTGTCAGCTGTCACGTCGCAGTTGCAGATGTGAGGCGAGCCGTGTCCATGTTCCGCAAGATAGGTAAGACGGTTCTCGGGGTCGTAGAGAACATGTCCTATTTTTGCTGTGAACATTCAGATGACAAAATCGAGATCTTCGGAAAAGGTGGTGGCGAAACACTCAGCCGTGAATTGAGCTTACCACTGCTGGGCTCTCTCCCTATCGACATAGAGCTTCGTAAATGTGGTGATAAAGGGATACCCTTGATGATTGATTCCCCTGACTCTGACACAGCAAGGCTATTTGCAGATATCGCCCACAAGCTGGTCACTCCCTTTGTAGTTTCCGAGGGGAAATAACGGACGGTAGCTATGTTTCCCATGTATTTGTACAAAAGCACTATACTTGCCATACTTTTTGGAGGAGTGCTCTGCATGTCACAAGCTGGTATAGCAGCGGGCGGATCTGAGATGGCTGAACAGGGTCGGCTTCGACTCCATGTCGTTTTCAATAACGTGCCCTATAAGGCAGGTTTGGAGAGCGGCTGGGGCTTTTCCTGCCTGATTGAGGGGCTGGATAAGACTATTCTGTTTGATACGGGTGGCAATGGCGATGTCTTGCTCGCGAACATGCAGCGCCTCGGCCTGGATCCAGAAGGTATAGATGCGGTGGTGCTTTCCCATATCCACGCGGACCACACCGGCGGACTCGGCGCCTTCCTGGCGTACAATCCTGACGTCACCGTGTATATGCCTGAATCGTTCCCGGCATCGTTCCAGCATGAGGTTATACACCTCGGGGCGGCGATTGAAACTGTATCTGGGCCACGGCGGCTTATGGATAGCGTCTATTCAACGGGAGAGATGGGATGGGCCATCAAGGAGCAAGCCTTAATGGTGGACACCCGGCAAGGGCTCATTGTGATCACAGGCTGCGCACATCCCAACGTAGCCGATATGGCCGAGCAGGCTCAGGCGTATCTGGGCAAGAACATCTATCTTCTGATGGGCGGGTTTCATCTGGGTGGCAGTAGTGATGCCGAGATCTCCATGATTATCAAGCGACTCAAAGCGCTGGGCGTCAGAAAGGTCGCACCAAGCCATTGCACGGGGGACAATGCAATCCGCATGTTTCGCGATGCGTGGGCCGATGATTTTATTGAAGGCGGCCTCGGAGCGATGATAGAATTACCACAGTAAACAGGGTACGAATCAGGCTTTAAGGAAAAATGCGCTGGTTACGGTGAATGGCTTACCTTGTTGGCCAGTGAACATTATTGATGCGAGTAACCTGGAGGAACTGATTATGACGGTGGAACGTAGACACGATATGGGCATTGGGGGCTATTGCGTCTGTCCTAAATGTGGCGATAAAACGCTACATCACAGAGGGATACCATGTCAGGATGAAAGGTGCCCAAGCTGTGGAGCAAAAATGCTCAGAGAAGGTTCTTATCATCACGAGCTTTTTCAAGAGAAGCAGAAAAAGAAATAGGGAAGAGAATACGAATCATCCAGGTGAATGCAAAGCTCGCCTTTGCAAATCCTGATTTATTGATTCCACCAGAAGGGAATTCGCGAACCCCTATAAACGGACCGGGTGTTCATTGGAATACGTGGCCCTGATCAACATTGAGTGGCCTGATAATCGAACCGTACAAAACTGTCAGACGCCGAGAAACCGCTTTTAGGCTTTGGCTCTTGTGCAGACGGCTAACAATCTAAAGAGGTTATTAGAGATGAAGAAAAGGATTGGTTTGCTTGTAAACCCTGTCGCAGGGATGGGCGGCAGTGTAGGTCTAAAGGGGACAGACGGGGAGATATACCAAAAGGCCCTGCAACTGGGCGCTAAACCTGTAACGCCAGCGAGAACCATAGAGTTCCTGTCCCACATCAGAAGCAAAGACGACATTGAGCTATTCGTGGCGCCTGGCAAGATGGGCGAAGAATATGTAAAGGATTTTGGCATCTCTTTCACTGTGGTCGGAAGCGCTGGTGAAGATACTTCAGGCGAAGACACCAGGAGAATTGCAACCGATATGCTAGCCAGAGGTATGGATCTGTTGATCCTTGTCGGAGGCGATGGCACGGCAAGAGATGTCTACGATGCGGTCGGTCTTAACATACCTGTTGTCGCCGTACCTGCTGGAGTCAAGGTATTTAGTGCGGTCTTTGCGTTCAGCACCAGAGCCGCCGCCGAAATGGTGGATGCCTTTATTGCAGGTGCAGATGTCACTGAGGAGGAGGTTCTCGACATTGATGAAGATGCCTTTAGGGAAGGCAGGTTAGATTCACGACTTTATGGGTATCTAGCGGTGCCTAATGTAAAAAGCTTATTACAGGGAGGCAAAGAGGCTTCCGCTGTCGGTAGATCTGCCGCAGAAACCAAAAAGGAAATTGCTGCATACATTGTTGAGAACATGGATATTGAAGCTTTATACCTACTTGGCCCGGGAACAACTTTGAAAGCCATCGCTGATGAGGTTGGTATTCAAAAAACCCTGCTAGGGGTAGATGCAGTTTTTAATGGGAAGCTTGTGGGGTCGGACCTGAACGAACAGAGCATACTTAAACTATTCAAACACTATGAAAAAAGAAAAATTATTATAACGCCCATAGGCGGCAACGGTTTCATCTTTGGCAGAGGGAGCAAGCAGTTTACCCCGGAAGTGATAAGCCAGGTCGGCAGAGAAAATATTATGGCAGTAGGAACCAGGGATAAGCTCAACAAACTCGATTGTCTGAGAGTAGATACCGGCGATTTCGAGTTGGATAAGCGACTTTCCGGCTATATGGATGTTACCGTTGGTTATAAATATTCGAAAGTAATGCCAGTCAAATGCTGACCAAGATTACACCGAAGTATCACGACCGGGAACGCGGCATCTTTGACAAGCCGTTAGGTGATCCCATCCTCGATTTCGGATTCATGCGAGTAACCAGCGCGCTGTCCGATGATAACAGGGCCATCGTTCAGGTCCTGCGGGAGCTGCTCTAACTATGCCGAGGATCGCACCCTTCGAGGTTCATCACCGCCGCTACGATGACTGGTTCGTGCGTCACGCGGCGGCCTACCAGTCCGAGTTGCTGGCCGTCCGTGCTCTGTTGCCCTGGCGCGGCCTGGGCCTGGCCATCGGCGTCGGCACCGGGCGCTTCGCCGCCCCGCTGGGTGTGCAGGTGGGCATCGACCCGGCACGTGCGGTGCTGGACTATGCGGAAAAAAGAGACATCTCCGTTGTACAGGGGATCGCCGAAGCGCTGCCTTTCTCGAATAGCAGTTTCGACTACATCCTCAGCGTCACCACCATCTGTTTCGTAGATGACGCCACCGCGATGTTGACAGAAGCATACCGCGTCCTGAAACCGGGCGGTGAGCTGGTGATCGGCTTTATCGACCGCACCAGCGACCTTGGTCAACACTATTTGGCGCACCAGGCCGAAAATGTGTTTTACCGTGAGGCGACATTCTACTCGGCCGATGAGGTGGAACAACTGCTGCGCGACACAGGCTTCACCGAACCTGTCTGGGTGCAGACCTTGTCAAAGACATTGGATGAAATTGACGATATCGAGCCTCTACGTGCCGGTTACGGTCAGGGGGCTTTCGTGGTGGTTAAAGCAAACCGACCTTAGCCCATCCAGAGCTGGGGTGGTCGCTGTTTCACTTGCAGTCGACCCTTTGGAAAGGTAAATAAGAGCACTATATTCAGCCAATATTGCCTGGAATCCAAATCACATACCAGCTGCGGCTGAAAATAATCGCGCCTTTTTACAAGGCGCCCTGAAGCGAATAACATGGAAAACACATTCTGGACGGCATTGGGTGCTAGTTTATTAGCAGCGTTGGTGACAGCGATTGGTATCTACACCATTCGCCATTTTGAGGTATGGGGCCGAAAATACAGCACCTACTTCATCTGTTTCGCCGCTGGCGTGCTGATTTCCGTATCCTTCCTGCATATTATCCCGAAGTCCTTCGAGATGAGTGTAAATGCCCCTGTATACCTGCTCATTGGGTTTGTCCTGCTGCATTTGTTCAACCGGTTTATCACCGCCTTTGTCTGCGAGCGCGGCATGGATTCCCAATATGGCATCGGACTGATATCCATGATTGGAATCGGCTTTCATTCCTTTATTGATGGCTTCGTCTACTCCATCACTTTCACCGTCAGTATCTTTACCGGTACACTCGCTGCCATTGGCATGGTGCTGCATGAATTCCCTGAGGGGATCATCACCTATTTGCTGCTTTTACGCGGGGGCTTCAGCAAAAAGACATCACTGATCTTTGCATTCCTCGCCGCCTCACTGACCACGCCTCTTGGTATGCTGGTTTCCTATCCCATCATTAGCCAAATCGACAAACCGCTACTCGGTGCCTTGCTGTCGCTGTCGGCAGGCGAGCTCGTCTATGTGGGAGCCACTCATCTGTTGCCCCAGGCGGAGAAAGAACATCGAAAATACAGCCTGTTCGCCCTCAGTGCCGGCGTCCTGGTGGCAGTGATCATCATACTGTCCAAGTAATAACTACGTTATAACTGCATATTCTGAGAACGGAGAGCCTTAAGGTAGCTATCGGGATCCACGCGGCCTTTGGCATAATCATCGTGCCATGTGTTCGCAACAGGCATTTGTTCGTATAACTGCACCCTCTTTGCCTCTAGCAACTGCCTGGGTCGGCCCATGTAGTCCGCGGCGCAATATACTTTCCTGCCCACTGTCGCGGATAGTTCATACAGCCAAACCGCGCCCTCCTCACTGCGCATCAAGTGATGGTCAAGGATAACAACATCGATGCTTTGCGCCAAGCGCACCGCATTATTCCAGGCGCGTGCGCGCTTGGCCCTGCTGAGCCGATCGAGATAAAGTGGCGGCCCGGCGGCAAGTACGATGTCCGGTTGCCAGTCGATCACCCGGTCCACGGTCAGGGCATCCAGCAGTTGGATGTCAGAGGCGTGTACAAATACCTGGTCATCCATCTCGATCCGCGTCATCATCAAGGTGCCCATGTTGCTGTCCTGTGCACCATGGGGTACGGCTCGGGAAAATGACAGGGGTCCTTCTGACCGCCCTTCTGCAACCTGCATATTTGTCCCCAACAACTCCGCCAGATCATGGAAGCGTTTGTTCATCTCAGCAGAAAGGTCGTCATCGGATTTGCTCCAACAGCGCAGTTCATGAAACCTGGATGGCAGCGACCGGATGGACAGCTGATAGGGGTTCGCATCCAACAGCGGGACATGATCGCCATGAAAATGGCTAAACACAACATCGGTGGCATTTTCCAACACCTGTAAGATCTTCTCGCGCACTTCCCGCCCTATGGCTACTTGAAGCGGATGGGGCAGCAGACCGTGCCGCATATAACCCAATGCCACGCCAGGATCGATGATGATGCGTCGATTCGGCAGTGTCACCAGACAGCAAAGGCCTCGTACCCCCAGGGATTCTGCACCTATGATCTCAATACTCATGACCCATCCTCCCATAATTTTTTCGGCCTACCTGGCGACCCGCTGTGCGGCTCGGCAAGAAGTGGAAACAAACCGACTGTCACCAATATTATCTTTATAGAGCTGAACAGTCCGTACGATCTTGTGCGCATTTCGCAGTGCGGGCGGAAATAGCCTAAGTGTAACTAAAGGTAGGATAGCAACTATGCCTATCCGACGACGTTTGCGGCTTTGTTAGCCCCATGGCTACCACATGAGGCCCTGGCGCCATCCCAACCAATATCACTATGTAGTACGTCGAATTATTGCAAACGAAGGTTTTTGCATGGATCAAGCTATAAGCGTGCATTCTTTCCTGGAGACATAAGGTTTGCGCTATCCGGCAGGCTGACGCGTTGAGAGTGAAGCGAACACCGATACCCGTGATCGGTCTTCTAGCCAGTTTCTGCACTGATATTACCGGCCTTCCTGATCCGGGGCTTCAGCCAGGCCCAGATCATAATAAGATTGCGCTATCTTGGCGATACCGATGGCAAAGGCGGCCGTTCGATAGTCATTGATTTTCGGATTGTTCTTCATGACTTCGCGAATATCCTGAAAAGCCATGCGCATAGTGTCATCAAGCCCCGAGCGGATCAGGTCCAGTTCGCTGGCACCTCTTACTATTCCTTTACGCTGTCTATCTGATACTTGCTGACCGGTAAGCTGTTCCAGGGCAACAAGATAGTTTTTTCCGCGCAGTTCATCATATCCACGCTGCAGACGACCAAATCGCATGTGGGAGAGGTTTCGAGTCCATTCGAAATAGGAGACAGTCACACCACCAGCATTGACATAGATATCCGGCAAGATGATAATGCCCCGGTGACGGAGGATCTCGTCGGCCGGGTAAGTCACCGGACCATTGGCTGCCTCCAGGATCAGTTTTGCCTGGATGCGCATGGCATTACCTGCATGGATCTGCGATTCGAGTGCAGCAGGAATGAGGATGTCACATTCCATCTCCAGTGCCTCCTCCCCGTTCTCACTATAGCTGCCACCAGGGAAGCCCTTGATGCCACCGGTTTCCGCCAGATACTGGCGCAAATCATGGACACTGAGGCCGTCCTCGTTAACCACCACGCCATCGTGTTCAATGATGGCGATAACCTGGACGTTATCCTCCTCACAAAGGAATTTTGCTGTATGGTAGCCGACCTTGCCGAGCCCCTGGATAACGACCCGTTGTTTCGACAAACCATCGGTAAGACCCGCCTTCTCCACCTCATCAGGGTGGCGGAAAAACTCCTGCAAGGCATACTGGACACCTTTGCCAGTAGCTTCCATCCGTCCAGGCACACCGCCCCGGTTTATCGGCTTTCCAGTAACACAGGCATCCTGATTGACGTCCTCAGGGAACAGCGTCTTGTAAGTATCCGCGATCCACACCATCTCCCGGGACGAGGTACCGAGATCGGGTGCAGGCACATTGGTCGCCGGGTTTAAGAACCCCTTCCGTGCCAGCTCCAGGGTATAGCGCCGCGTAATCTCTCGAAGTTCGTCTTCTGCGTATGCACTGGGGTTGATCAACAAACCACCCTTGGCACCACCAAAGGGAATATCGGCAATAGCGCACTTATAGCTCATCAGGGCGGCCAGCCCTTCTATCTCATCCTGATTCACGGTGGGTGCGAAGCGCAATCCCCCCTTGGAAGGAAGACGATGTGCGCTGTGGACAGCCCACCAACCGGTGAACACCTCCACCTTGCCTCGAACCTTTACTGGAAATTTAAGCTGGATTACTGCATTGCAGGCCTGGATCACCTTGGCCGTGTCGGGACTCAGGCCAATCGCCAGGGTTGCCCTGTCAACCATACGGTCAACACCTTCACGGAAGGACATGCTCTCTTGTGTACTACTGCTCAAGGTAACCCCCTCAATTCGTCTGAATCACTCTTTAAAGATTAGCAAACCTGGAATGAAACCAGGGGTGGTGCAGAGGCTTGCTCATGACACCTCCAGTTCAGTAAACAGCTGGCTTAGATCGGAAAGTGGTCGTCCTGCCGCATCTGCGACCGCTATTCTTGCCGGCGGCATCCTGGCATACGATGGTTGGCGCCGGGTGATCTGCTCCAGGAACAGGGGCTGCGTCAGATCCTGAAGAAAGACTCCGACAGGAATCTGCTCATCCCATTCCTGTGCCTTAAGCAGACATTGAACCCGCTTTTCCTGACTGCCCTGTTCATCACTACTATCTGATATCACGGGGTCGTGACCTTCTGCCCGCAGGGAGTAGATCCGCTCGCCATACCACGCCTTGTCATGGAG
This sequence comes from Gammaproteobacteria bacterium, assembly GCA_030613605.1. Classification (GTDB taxonomy): domain Bacteria; phylum Pseudomonadota; class Gammaproteobacteria; order SZUA-152; family SZUA-152; genus SZUA-152. The sequence continues at coordinate 8,892 of JAUWLO010000019.1, forward strand.
ATCGTTATAGACCGGGCAGGGTTGCAGCACATCCAGGTAGGCGATACCCGGATGCTCGATCGCCTGTTGTATGAGTTGGCTCAGTGACTTGACATCGTAGGCATAGCCACGCCCTACCCAGGTAAACCCTGCAGACAACGCCAGCATAATTGGATTGATATGCCCCTGGATGTTGCTTTGCGGCATGCTTCTGGTCTGTTCACCTTGGCGGAGTGTAGGCGATGCCTGCCCCTTGGTGAGGCCATAGACGCCGTTGTTAAACAGGATGTAGGTCAGGTCCAGATTGCGCCGACCCACATTGACAAAGTGACCCGCACCGATAGAGAGACCATCGCCATCCCCTCCGACAGCGATCACCGTCAAGTCGGGATTGGCCAGTTTGGCCCCCGTAGCAAAGGGTAACAACCGCCCATGCAGGGTATGCACGCCATAGCTGTTCAGGTAATAGGGAGTTTTGCCAGAACATCCGATACCGCCGAATACCGCCACCTCATCAGGAGAGCGTCCAAGTGCGGCCAGTGCGCGCTCCAAACCGCGCAGAATACCGTGGTCCCCACAACCGGCACACCAGTCATTAATCTGCTGCGACTGGAAATCTTTGGCCGTAAATGCACTATGTGATTGTTCAGTTGCCATAATACACTCTCTTATTCATAAGGATTACGCAAGACCATGCGGGCTTCAGCTTTACCCTCGTGGATCTGCTGCAGAACCTGATAGAGGGCTTCACCGGAGATCGGTCTGCCGTTGTATTTGACCACCAGGTGGTCACAGCCCCGCCCCATCTGCGCCTTAACCAGGGCGTTCATCTGGCCTGAATAGTTGCATTCAACCATGACCAGTGGTCCGGCGGTTGCCAGGATTGCTTCCAGTTCCTCACCGGGAAAGGGCCATAACAGGCGCAGCTGCACAGCACGGGCACTGATGCCTTCATGCGCCAGCCGTTTCAGGGCATCGAGTAGCGCCCCCTTGTTGGAGCCCCAACTGATGATAGTAAAGGCAGCATCTATGTCACCATATAGCCGCAGCTTTTCATCGGTCGGAATCTCCTGTGCCGCCTGCAGCAGTTTGCGGGCGCGCTTCTCCATCATCTGCTCACGCATCACCGGGTCCTCGCTGACCTGGCCGTACTCGCTATGTTCAACACCGGTAAGCCAGTGCTGGCCGCCGGCCTGTCCCAATAGCGGACGCGGAGAGATCCCGGAATCGGTCAGGGCAAAGCGTGGCACAGCCGATGCCGGTTCATGGCCTGGTCGATAGAGCTCGCCGCGGTCAATTTGCAGACGGCTCATTTCAAAGGTGGGGACTGTTTGCAGGGTACTGGTCAGCGCCTTGTCCAGTAGATGGATCACCGGCAGTTGATAGCGTTCGGCATAATCAAAGGCCTGGGCAGCATCGTAGAAACATTCCTCCACATCACCGGAGGCCAGAACCATCCGGGGAAATTCACCATGACCGCCATGGATAGCGGACTGCAGATCACCCTGTTCGGTCCGCGTCGCCATACCCGTCGAAGGTCCCCCACGCTGATAGAGGGTGATCACCAGCGGCACCTCATTCATCCCGGCCCAGCCCAGACCTTCGGTCATCAGGGAAAAACCCGGGCCAGAGGTGGCAGTGGCGCTACGCGTCCCGGTCAGGGCTGCACCACAGGCCATGGTCACGGCAGCCAGCTCATCTTCCACCTGAAGTAGCAGTGGCCCACTCTCCTCACCATTGGTTAATGGAACCCGGTTATGAGCCTCCAGAAAAACACTCTCGTCACTGGCCGGGCTGATCGGATAGTAGCTCTGAAATCCAAGCCCGGCAGCCAGCTTGCCCAGGGCCACGCTCTGGCTGGCGTTCAGTAACAACCCCGCTGTATCCCCCCTCGGCTCCGGGAGTTGCAGTTCAAGCGGCTCAAATGAATCCTGGGCGTATTGACAGGCAATGGCGAGTGCCCGTCTATTCATCTCCAGCACATCTTGCTGGCCGGGAAAGACCTTCTCCAGGGCACGCTCCAGAGATCCACGCGATATACCCAACATGGAAGATGAAATAGCGACAGCCATTATATTGATTGCGGCTGCCACACGCTGGCGCGCCACACCCAGTTCATCAGCCAACCTGGATAACAACGCCTTATAGGGAATGGCAAAGGTATGGACGCCATGCTGACGCGCCATCTCCAGCAGCCCGCTGCTGGTGGCAGGCAGCCCCAGGGTAGTGAGCTGTTCAATAATGTCATGCTGCAGGCGGGCATCAAGATAGCTGAGGGATGCCAGATCAACTTCACCGTCATCCGCTGAGCAGATCACATAACCGGGGGTGGTGAGCGCATTGAGATGCCGGCACAGTGACTCAGACTCGAATGTCACCAGCATATCCGGAGATTCGGAATGACAGGTAATGGGTCCGGGACTCGCGGACACATCACAGTAGCTGTGGCGGCCAATAATGTTTGAGTGGTATTCCCGGCGGCAGGATACCTGTTGCCCGCTCAATGCACAGGCACGGGCAAAGAGGGTGGCGATCCTGTCAATACCACTCCCCTGGGGTCCGCCTATTCTCCAGGCGATATGTTCAGTTCTCGTTTTCACAATAGGCTGGCTATGACGCCCGTTTTGATAGTTTTTAAGTATAACATGCATGCAGGCGGATACCGACTAAACAGATTAGTATCCGGCTGATTTCGATGTAGACTTATCGATAGAGATTTCACTCACACAGCTTTACACAGGATTCTCTGCAGGAAAGGTCACGTAATATGGCCAGATTAGCCACATGCCGTTTGTGAAAACGTTAGCGCTGCTCAATGTGCTGTGGTTACTGTTTTCATCGGCCATCTATTTTGCGAAGTAACGATCTAATGGTTCCTGTATATCAGATCATGGCGCTTCAACCACTTCTCAATCTCCACAGCAAGCAAGACCAGCGATGAAAGTGCCAGGCAAATCAGCAGGTCGGAAAGCGGAAGTGGTTGAGTATGGAAAATGGCATTAAATGCGGGCACGTAGATCACCGCCAACTGCAACAGAAGGGTAAAGCTTACTGCCCCCAGCATCGGCAGGTTAGTGAATAGCCCGATGCTAAACAGGGAGGCTGCTTCGCTACGCACTGCCAGCGAGTGAAACAGTTGAGAGATGGTGAGGACGGTAAACACCACGGTCTGCCAGTACTCAACGCCACGGGAGATCGCCCAGGCCTGGGACGCAATTGAGATCCCGCCCACGAAAAGCCCCATCCACACAATATACTGCCACATGCCATGGGCAAAGATATTCTCCTCCGGCGGACGCGGAGCTCGACGCATGATGCCCGGCTCAGCTGGCTCGGCGGTAAAGGCCAGTCCCGGCAGGCCGTCGGTGACCAGATTGATCCACAGGATATGGATCGGCAGCAGTGGTATCGGCAGTCCGAGAAACGGCGCCAGGAAGAGCGTCCAGATCTCACCTGAGTTTGAGCTCATGGTGTATTTAATAAACTTACGGATGTTGTCAAAGATGCGCCGCCCTGCCCTCACGGCACGGACGATGGTGGCAAAGTCATCATCCAGCAACACCATGTCTGCCGCTTCGCGGGCCACATCTGTGCCCTTCTGTCCCATCGCCACACCGATACCGGCCCGTTTCAGCGCGGGCGCATCATTGACGCCATCGCCGGTCATGGCGACAAACTCACCATTGGACTGCAGGGCCTTGACGATGCGCAGCTTCTGTTTCGGGGATACCCGCGCATAGACCCGTATCGACTCGACAACACGGGCGAACTCGTCATCGGACATCTCATCCAGTTCTCTGCCGGTCAGCACACGCCTGTTGCCATCGGAAATACCCAGGCGCGTGGCGATCGCACGTGCGGTGCCCGGATGATCGCCAGTGATCATTACCGGGGTGATACCCGCCGTCAGACAGTCAGCCACCGCCTGCGGTACCTCGGGCCGTGGCGGATCAATCAGCGCCACCAGTCCGAGGAAGGTCAGTTCACGCTCAATGCTTTGCGCATTAAGCTCATCGGGTTCAGCGGCAAAGGTGCGCTTTGCCAGTGCCAGCACCCGGTAGCCCTCACTGGCCAACTGCTCCGCCTCAGCCAGTATCTCACCGGCTTCCAGGGCCATGACACCGTCGCCCCCCAATGCGTTGCTGCACTGTTGCAGCACCTGTTCCGGTGCTCCCTTGATATAGGCCACCACACCTTCAGCCGAACGATGCAGGGTGGTCATCTCCTTGCGTTCGCTGTCAAAGGGAATGGCCGCCAGGCGCGGCAGCGCCTGCTCCAGCAGGTGCTTGTCAAAACCTGCACGCTGTGCCGCTTCAAACAGCGCCAGTTCGGTCGGTTCACCGGCTGGCTTGCCGTCCATCTCCGCCACGTCATTGTTCAGGGCCAGGGCCACACCCAGTTCACTCCACGGTGCTTTTGCCTCCCTGCCAGGCAAGGACTCTTGTCTTTCCCCTGCTGCGACAAACAGCTCCGCGGTCATCCTGTTCTGCGTCAGGGTGCCGGTCTTATCGGAGCAGATATAGGTCACAGAACCGAGGGTCTCGACCGCCGGAAGGTTTCTCACCAGGGCATTGTGTTTAATCAGCTTGCGTGCACCGAAGGCCAGGGAGATGGTCACCACAGCAGGCAGCGCCTCGGGTATTGCCGCTACCGCCAGGCTGACGGCGGTGAGCAACATCAGCAGTATTGGTTGTCCTTGCAGCAGGCCCGCCACAAAGACCACGGCGCAGATCGCCAGTACCGCCAATGCCAGATAGCGTCCGAAGCGGGTCAGTCTTTTCTGCAGCGGTGTCCTGACACCCTTCTCACTACGCAGCAGTTCAGCAATTTGGCCAATTTCGGTCTCCAGGCCGGTTGCCACCACAACCCCTGTACCCCGACCACGGGTAATGAGGCTGCTCTTGTAGGCAAGGTTGCGCCGGTCTCCCAGCGGCAGATCTTTTTCAGCCAATCGTGCCTCCTGCTTGTCGACCGTTTGCGATTCTCCGGTCAAGGCCGACTCATCAGACTGCATCTCCTCTGTCACCAGCACTCGCAGATCCGCAGGGACCACATTCCCGGCCTCCAGCAAAACCACATCCCCCGGCACCAGTTCCGCAGCTGTCAGGGTGATCGCCTCGCCATCACGCAGCACTTGCGCCTCTGGCGCCGCCATTTCTCGCAGTGCGGCAACGGCGCGTTCCGCACGGTACTCCTGCACGGTACCAATGATGGCATTGAGCAGCACGATGACCAGAATGGCGATGGTGTCCTGGGGCTCACCAATGAAACCCGATATCAGCGCTGCTGCCAGCAACACTACAATCATAAAATCGGTAAACTGACCAAGAAGCATGGCCAGGAGGGTACGGTGCCGAGCCTCGGGGGTAGTATTGTGACCGTATTCGATCAGACGCTGTCTCGCCTCAGCAGTGGTCAGGCCATCTGCCGATGAGTTGAGACGCTGCAGCGCGGCATCAGCCTCGATAGTGTGCCAGTCTGACTGCGACACTTTAAACTCCTGCAAAAAGATAGATGAGCGCGGCCGTCACCAGGGCCGCCTCCAGCTTTGCCAGTGCACGGCGCCGTTCTGCCACTTCACTGACATAGGTACTGCTGATGCCACTCATTGCCTAACACCTGATTGTTTATTGGTTAGTTTACATAGATAAGGATATAGCCGGTTCAGTTTTTTTTACAGTACAACCGGTGCCCAGATCAGTACCCACAAGCTAATCAGCAACGCGGCAATCAGGTTCAACCAAAGACCGCAACGTGCCATCTGCGCCATGGTAATCGTCCCACTGGCAAAAACGATCGCGTTAGGTGGTGTGGCCACCGGCAGCATGAAGGCGTATGACGCGGCTATGGCTGCGGGCAGCATCAGCTGAATCGGCGCCGTCTCCAGGGTTGTTGCTAACGCACCCAGAAGGGGAATCACAATGGTCGCTGTGGCGGTATTGGACGTCACCTCGGTAAGGAAGATCACCATCAAAGTTACCGACATCACCACCCAAATCAGACTGGTACCGGGAGGCAATGGCAGAACCTCGACCAGCCAGCGTGTCAGCCCGCTGTCGGAAAAGCCCTGCGCCAGGGCAAAACCACCTCCAAACAGGATTAAAATCTCCCACGGTATGGTTCTCGCGGTTTTCCAGTCGAGCAGACGTTCACCATTTCCTGCTGACAACGCAAACAGCGACAGTGCTCCAGCAATGGCAATAGTGGCATCGCTAACCCCTGTCAGTAGTGAGGGTGTGAACAGGCCGCGTACAATCCACAGGAGAGCGACAGCAATAAACACCGCCATCACCCGCTTCTCGGCATGACTCATCGGCCCCAGTTCATCAAGGGAACTTTTTATAATTTTGGCTACACCGCCAATCGGTTTATGAGACAGACGGTAGGCAATACGCGTGAGATAGAACCAGGTAATAATCAGCATGACCACTGACAGAGGCAAACCAAATGCCAACCATGTGGTAAAGGAGATAGTCTGCCCATAAAGTTTTTCGAGCATACCTGCCAAAATAGCATTGGGCGGTGTACCAATGAGAGTGGCAACCCCACCGATGGAGGAGGCATAGGCAATGCCCAGCATCAGCACGGTACCAAATGAACGATTTTCACCACGCTCATTGTTCAGCCCCTTTAGCTGATCAACCACGGCGATCCCGATCGGCAGCATCATCATTGTGGTCGCAGTATTGCTGATCCACATCGACAGGAGGGCGCTTGCCAACATGAAGCCAAAGACAGTGCGTGGGGCGCTTACGCCAACCAGCCGTATGGTATGAAGCGCAATTCGCTTGTGAAGATTCCAGCGCTGCAGTGTTACCGCTACCAGAAAACCTCCCAGAAACAGGAATACCAGATGATGGGCATAGGCAGGCGTCACTGAGGCTGTCGGCATTACGCCAAGCAGGGGGAACAGAAGCACCGGAAGCAGTGCGGTGGCAGCAATCGGAATAGCTTCACTAATCCACAGCGTTGCCATCAATGCAGCCACCGCAGCAACCCGCTTCGCCTGTAGCGGCATCGAATCCGGCAGCAGCAACAGAAGCAATACAAACAGTAGTGCGCCGCTTAACAGGCCAAATCTTTTTTTCCCCAGAAGATTCATTTCCCCATGCCTTTAAACTCAATGCAGTAATTTTATCCAGGTTAACAATTTTACCGGAGTGCTGGCCGTCACTGGCAGGGTGCCCCATGAATTCCCTGAGGGGATCATCACCTATTTGCTGCTTTTAGGCGGGGGCTTCAGCAAAAAGACATCACTGATCTTTGCATTCCTCGCCGCCTCACTGACCACGCCTCTTGGTATGCGGGTTTCCTATCCCATCATTAGCCAAATCGACAAACCGCTACTCGGTGCCTTGCTGTCGCTGTCGGCAGGCGAGCTCGTCTATGTGGGAGCCACTCACCTGTTGCCCCAGGCGGAGAAAGAACATCGAAAATACAGCCTGTTCGCCCTCAGTGCCGGCGTCCTGGTGGCAGTGATCATCATGCTGTTCAAGTAATAACTACGTTATAACTGCATATTCTGAGAACGGAGAGTCTTAAGGTAGCTATCGAGATCCACGCGGCCTTTAGCATAATCATCGTGCCATGTGTTCGCAACAGGCATTTGTTCGTATAACTCCACCCTCTTTGCCCCTAGCAACTGCCTGGGTCGGCCCTTGTAGTCCGCGGCTAATGTAACCCAAAGACACGCCCGGGTCGATGACAATGCGCCGATCCTGAAACGTTACCAGATAACAAAGCCTGCGTACACCCAGAGATTCCGCACCGATGATTTCAAGATTCATAGCCTGTGTTTTTGTTATTTTTACGAATTAGTTAAAGTCGTGCTTCGCGACTCATCCAGTGAGTTAAAAAAATCGTTTACCAGATATAATAGTTGAAAACATAAAGCCATGTAGACGTTTATATGCGTCATACATGCATTTATAATTCGAAATTCTTAATATACCTGAGCTGTAATGTAGATACAATTTCTCATGGAAACATTGGCTATCCGGTTCTGCACCTTTAATATCCTCATCAAGTCTCATTTTTTAAATAGCAGGATTGATGTATGTCAATATAGATACTGTGAAGTGAAGTTAAATTATTATCAAACTGATGTAGATAACACTAAGCAATAAAACCATTAATAACGATTAACTATAAAAATGGATACTCTCTACTGGATTATTGGCAGCAGTCTTCTAATGAGTGCCATTGCGATGGTAGGCAGTATCACACTGCTGCTAAAAGCAA
>JAUWLO010000083.1 GCA_030613605.1 Gammaproteobacteria bacterium
CAGATTTGCCTTTGGCTCGCCACAGGCGTTTACCATCCCATAAAATGTTCACGAAATAATCACGAATCTTTTTTGCTGCGGCTTTGTATTTTTCACCGCCTTCCAGTTTGGCACCTTCCACTAGCGCCACCAGAGCAAGGCCATTCCATGCCGCAAGATATTTATCATCAACAGGCAGATTTCGATGTTCTCTAACGTTCAATAATTTTTTACGTGCGGATGAAAATATTTCATGTGCTTCACTGTTGTCCAATTTAAGATTTTTTGCTGATTCGTTCAGGGTTGCCTGTAAACGTGGCAAATGACCAGCCTCAAAATCACTGTGACCTTCTAATCCCCACATATGCTTCAATAATGTTAACTCTTTGGCATTGAGTATTTTTGATAATGTTTCGTTTTCCCAAAGGTAGTAACCACCTTCCACATTGCTTCCATCCACTGCGGAAAAACTGGCAATCATCGCCCCGGAAGAGCCCGCCATCTCTGACACCATAAAATCAAGTGTCTCGCGCGCAACCAACTCGTAATCAGGCCTTTTAAGAATTTTTGAAGCGCGCAAATATAAGTGAGCCAACAATGCATTGTCGTAAAGCATTTTTTCAAAATGAGGCGTCTGCCAACCGGGGTCAACCGTGTAACGGTAAAAACCACCGCCAAGGTGATCACGCATTCCCTGTGTTGCCATATTGTCGAGAGTGGTGACTAACAATTTTTTTAATCGGGAATTTTGGTTGCGCTCATAAGCACCCAGCAAGCTATCCAGCTGAGGCACCATGGGGAATTTTATTTGCTGGCCAAACCCTCCTGACATTTCATCCGTTAGGCGTAAAGCCTGACTAACCATAATAGCTTCGTATTGCTCGGCTTCTTTTTGACTTATTGGCAATTCCGGCTTTGCTGCAAGCCCTGCCATATCTTGTGCTGCACGCGCAGCTGCCTGTTTATAATGTAAAGGGGATTGTTGCCATTTGCTCTGCAAATTTTTCAACAAGGCCATAAATTTCTGTGCTGGCAAATAGGTCATACCTACCAGAGGATGACCTTCGGGTGTTAAAAAAACATTCAGCGGCCAACCAGCAGAGCCGCGGGTTCGCGTGACAAAGTCAATCAGGTAAGCATCTAGCGCCGGATTCAATTCGCGATCAACTTTCACAGATATAAAGTTGTCATTCAGCAGTTTTGCAATTTTTTCGTTGCGATAACTTTCACGCTGCATCACGTGGCACCAGTGGCAGGAAAAATAACCAATAGAGACAAACACCAGTTTATTTTCCTTTTTGGCGCGAGCCAGTACATCGGCTGTCCACGACTGCCAGTCCACCGGGTCATCACCATGCATAGCGAGATAAGGCGAGTCATGCCCACTTAACTGATTACCTGCTAAAAGTGGAAAAGGAAGTAATCCTATAAAAAACAGGGCGATTATCAATTTCAACACAACGGAAACTCTCCTTTTCACGTCAGATAATAGTCCATAGATTAACTGACTCAGATTTTGTTACGCCACCCCTGCTGTTGCTTACTATGGCCGGAGGGAACTTCTGGTAATTCAGCGGTCCAAACCGTTAAATACCCTGTTTTCAGCACGTATTACTCACCCTGCAGGGATGCTAAACTATACTTAATGCTTTAAATGTTAGTTAATGTTAATTATCGGAGCCAGAAAATGAGCGCCTTACCTGAATTCAATACCACCATTACCGATGAAATCAAAGTCATGCCAGCTGCCCATGAGAAGCTGGTTGAGTTATTAAATTCCGAAGAGGAAATTAATGGCGTACGGATATTCGTTTCCGGCGGCGGTTGCGGCGGCATGACCTACGGCATGACGTTTTCCGAAGCACCTCTGGCACACGACAGCATTCTTGAACAAGACGGCCTTACCCTATATGTCGATGCTGTTGCACTAAGCTTTCTCTCTGGCGTGGAAATCGATTTTGTACAACAGGGCATGGGCGCCAGTTTTGTCTTTAAAAATGCCTTTGCTGCGACCGGCGGTTCTGGCACCTGTGGTGCCTGTGGTGCTGCCGGTGGTGGTTGCGCTTAAACGGGGTACCGAAAAAATCTCGGGCGGCGCCATGCAGCGGAGACTTTTTCAACAATCCGTTAGCCAAACAATAAGCAAGGTTGCATGCCCAGGCTAAAAAACCATCAGCAACGTTTGTTGCTGATCGCTCCCCATAACTCTTATCGAATTACCCCATATATAACCGCCGCCCAAAAAATGGGCGTAACGGTTCTAGTAGCCTCTACCAGCGAGCACTCACTGGTCAGCGAAGTGGCTGAAGGCCTGCGAATTAATCTCGGCATTTCTCACAATAATTTTGAACAAGCACTTGAACCAATTTTAACGGCTCATAGAGAAAGGCCTTTCACTGGCGTCATCGCCACCGACGATAGCGCTGTATCTCTGGCATCACAGGCTGCCAGGGCTATGGGATTACCTCACAATCCACCAGAAGCCGTACAACTGACCCACCGTAAAGACCTGGCGCGCGCCTGCCTGAAACAACATGGTGTACCCGTCCCGGATTTTCGACGCATCGATTTATCCATCGATATCACCGGGCAGTGTGGGGATCTCAGCTACCCCTGCGTCATCAAACCGTTAAGCCTCTCCGGTAGTCGCGGCATCATTCGCGTCGATGATCAATTAGCTTGCCTGAATGCCTGCAAACGCATACAAAAAATTGTTCGGGAACTTACTGATGTAGAGTCTCAACGGTATCTTCTCGTAGAAAGCTACATACCCGGCGTTGAAGTCGCCGTCGAAGCCATGCTCAATAATGGACAGTTACAAATATTGGCCCTGTTTGACAAACCCGACCCGCTGGAAGGTCCTTATTTTGAAGAGACCTACTACATTACTCCTTCACGTTTACCCGAACATCAACAAAAACAAATCGCACAACGTGTAAGCGACGCATGTTCTGCCTATGGTTTGGTAAACGGACCGGTGCATGCCGAGCTTCGGTTACACGATGGCGAAGCCTGGATTCTGGAAGTGGCTGCGCGCACCATTGGCGGTCAATGTGCGCAACTACTTCGGCAAGGTACCGGTTTCGGACTGGAAGAGCTGGTCATTGCGCAGGCAACAGGGAAACCGTTACCAACTGTGGTTAATGATAAGGCAGCCGGTGTATTGATGATCCCGATTCCCACTGCGGGTATTTTGCGACGGGTGGAAGGATTAGGTGCTGCAAGACGTGTTTCGCATGTTCTGGAAGTTGAAATCAGTGTTCGCGACGGTTACGAACTAATTCCTCTGCCTGAGGGTGCAGCCTATCTGGGGTTTATTTTTGCCCAGGGGCCTGATCCAAAGAGTGTGGAAAATGCGCTGCGTGAAGCTCACGATTGCTTGAAGTTTGTGACTGCTCCAATCTGGAAACTAACTAATGCCTCAACCAGCTAACGCTTAAGCTAACTCCAGAATAATTGGCGCTAATAGAAAACCCTATTTTTTTGCGCCTGGTGGTTTAAAGCCTTCGGGCAGATCGCCCATCTCACCTTCCTTAAACAGGAAGCCCAGCATGTGTTTTTCAATCACTTCTACACTGGCAGCATCAGCCGTACTCAAACCGTTTTCATTGATGATCATAGTGAGGCGCTCCAGCCACTGTTGCCAGCCTTCCCTGGAAACATTCTCATAGATACGCTGTCCCAATTCGCCTGGATGCGGAACAATATCGAGACCTTCCGCCTCTTTCTTTAACACTACGCACTGCACTACTCTGGCCATGTGGCGATTCCTCAATATTTTTAACTGCTATCTCTTAAAAACTACCCGGCTCATTATACCTGCTGATCATAATAGCCGTTAACACACAAACAGCATGGGATATTCCGCAGATCAATGGTTATTCTGTTTTGTCATCCTTAGATGGCTTTGATTGGGAACCAGAAGCAGACTCGTCCTGTTTTTCATTGTCGTCTTCCAGCGCTTCTTCAGCCTCAATGCGATCCAGCTCAGCGTCCATCTCCTCTTCGGTTAAAGGTTCAAATTCCTGGTGACCACTTTCATTGGAATCGTCATCCTCACCATTTACATCTCCGTAGGCATTGTCATCTACACTATCGTCAACTTCTTCAGACGATTCATGCCAGCCTGCTCCATGCTGACCATCTCCCACAGATTCATGAGCATCCGAAAACGAAGGCTCAACACGATTTCCATTTCCAGCAACAGCTGTCGCCATACTGGCGCCTGCAACAACGTTCTTTTCTTTCTTACCTTCTTCCGGTGTTTTTTCTGACACTTCTTCTGGTGTTTTATCTTTCGTGTACCAGCGTGAAAATATTAATCCTAATTCAAAAAGGATCCACATTGGGACAGCAAGCAGGGTTTGAGAAATCACATCGGGCGGGGTCAGCAGCATGCCGAATACAAAAGCACCAACAATAATATAAGGTCGTTTTTTTGCCAGGTTTTCTGCTGTTGCCATGCCACTCCACACCACCAGAATAGTGGCAATCGGGACTTCAAATGCGAGACCAAACGCAAAGAACATTTTTAACACAAAATCGAGATAACGACTGATGTCCGTCATTACCGCAACACCTTCTGGTGCAACGCCCGTTAGAAAACCAAACACCAGTGGGAAAACCACAAAATACGCAAACGACATCCCCGCATAAAACAACAAGGTACTGGAAAACAGCAAAGGGAATACCAGACGTTGTTCACGCTGATACAAGCCAGGCGCGATAAAACCCCATGCCTGGTACAAAATAAATGGCACGGCAATAAAAACCGACAACACCAGAGTCAATTTAAAGGGGGTCAAAAAAGGTGACGCCACCTCGGTGGCAATCATGCTGGTGCCTTCCGGCATATGACGCAACAAGGGTTCTGCCAGAAAGGTATAAAGGTCATTTGCAAAAGCAAACAGGCCCAAAAATATGACCACTACAGCTAGCACCACCCGCAACAAACGATCACGCAACTCAATTAAATGCTGTAAGAATGGTTGCTCATTTACAGGGGGAGATTCTTTAGGCTCAGTCATGCTTTTGTTCAGCACTCTTTTCTTTGGTGTTTTCACCTAAAGGGCCATCAGAATTTTCATCTGTCGATTTATTCGGCATGGCTTTTACAAGATAATCAGATTTTGCGCGCGGCACGGGTTTGCGGTCATCTTCTTTAGAAGAAGACGTTTCCAGAATTTCATGTACGGACTGGATGTTGGTTTGTTCTTCCAGCAACTGTTTAAGCTTATCAGCCTTGCCCACTTCGGCACTTATATCAGACTGGACACTGCTCACAAATCGCTTGGCGCTACCAATCCATTTGCCTGCGGTACGCGCAACACCGGGCAGCCGCTCCGGCCCTATAACCAGCAAAGCCACGACAGCGATTATCCCTAATTCCCAGAATCCTATATCAAACATAGTTGGTCATTCTTATGGTAAATATCATGGTAAAAATCGCGATAAAAAATAGTGGTGATTATGATTACGAGAGGACATTACAGCTGGGCGTACACTATGCCTCTATCAATGATTGAAAAATCGACGTGCAATGCGGTCTAAACCGTTGCGCCTTAAACCAGGCTTTATTCCTTTGATTTAGGTTCGCTGGTGGTCTTGGATGTGACTTCACCTTCAATCACATCACCCTCTTCTTTTTTCAAAAGGGATGCGTCATCTTTTTTGCTTTCTTCTTCACCCATTGCTGACTTAAATCCTTTTACAGCAGAGCCCAGATCGCTGCCAACATTGCGAAGACGCTTGGCGCCAAACAATACCAGCACGATAACCAGAACAATGACTAACTGCCAAATACTAATTCCCATTTTTAATCTCCAAATTCAAACTGTTGTATAAACTAACGGTGAAAGCCACTTTAAACGAATTCTATTCGCCGATTATATTAGCAACAATCATCTAAAGCCGGGCAAATGATCACCACCCATTAGATGGATATGCAGGTGAAATACTTCCTGACCACCACCTGGCCCCGTATTGATAATGGTGCGGTAACCCGTATCAAGACCTTGTTCTTTTGCCAATTTTGGCAATAGACGCATCATATGCGCCATTAGGGCATCATGCGACTCATCCAGCTCATTTAAACTATCGACGTGTTCACGCGGAATCATGAGCAAATGTACATCCGCTTTAGGATAAATATCTTTAAAAACATACACTTTATCGTCTTCATAGACTTTATCCGAAGGAATCTCACCAGCCAGGATCTTGCAGAACAGGCAATCACTCATGATTTTCTATCGGCCTTCTCATCCAGACCCGACAAACCAAAACGCCGCTGCAATTCATCCAGCACCTGCTGGGGACCCAGCCCCTGATCGGCCAGCATCACCAGGGTATGAAACCACAGGTCTGCCGTTTCATAAATAATTTTTTCCGCATCGCCATCTTTGGCAGCCATCACGGTTTCGGTGGCTTCTTCTCCGATTTTTTTAAGAATCGCATCCAGCCCCTTATCATACAGGCTGGCCACATAGGAAGAATCTGGTGACGCACCTTTGCGCGACTCCAGCACCTCTGCCAATTGTGTCAACACGTCACTCATATTTTATTCACAGACTTACTAAACTTTCTATTTATAAATGGTCGCTGGGTCTTTGATAACGCTTTCTGTCTCAACCCATTGCCCATTCTGGTATTGACGATAAAAACAACGCTCTCTACCTGTATGGCAGGCTATACCACCCACCTGCTCCACCGACAACAATACCACGTCAGCATCACAATCCAGGCGCAGATCTTTCAGTGTCTGTACATGGCCGGATTCTTCACCCTTGCGCCATAATTTTTGTCGTGAACGTGACCAGTATATGGCACGGCCTTCGTCTACAGTGAGCTGCAGAGATTCACGATTCATCCACGCCATCATCAACACTTTGCCGGATGCCGCATCCTGAGCAATCGCAGGCACCAGTCCATCGGCGTCCCATTTGATCTCATCTAGCCACGCGCTTTCAGCACTCACAAACGCACCTCTACACCTTGCGCGGCCATGGCGCGCTTGGCTTCTTCAATAGTGAATTCACCAAAATGGAAAATGCTCGCCGCCAAAACGGCGTCGGCTTTACCTTCGGTTACACCCTCTGCGAGATGCTTCAATTCACCCACACCACCCGAGGCAATCACCGGCACACTCACCGCATCGCTCACTGCTCGCGTTAACTCCAGGTCAAAGCCGATCCTGGTACCGTCACGATCCATGCTGGTTAACAGGATTTCGCCCGCACCGTAATCCACCATTTTTTTCGCCCATTCGATGGCATCAATACCGGTCGATTTACGACCACCATGGGTAAATATTTCCCAACGTTTCTCTTCACCTTCTTTGCTTACGCATTTGGCGTCGATGGCAACCACAATACACTGCGAACCAAATTTTTCTGCCGCTTCACGCACGAATTCAGGATTGGACACTGCCGCAGTATTAATACCCACTTTATCGGCGCCAGCATTTAACATGCGCCGAATATCGTCAACTGTGCGAATACCGCCGCCAACAGTTAACGGAATAAATACCTGACCGGCGACTTCTTCTACTACGTGCACCATGGTTTCCCGGTTATCAGAACTAGCAGTAATATCAAGAAAGGTGATTTCATCCGCCCCTTCTTCATCGTAACGTTTGGCAATCTCTACCGGATCACCCGCATCACGAATATCGACAAACTGAACGCCTTTGACAACACGGCCGTTATCAACATCAAGACAGGGAATAATTCGTTTTGCCAGACCCATTAAGCTCTTTCTCTATTTTGCTTTCTTATTAAATAAATCGTCGGACAACTTTTGTCCTTCAACAAAATCCAGCGTGCCTTCATAAATTGCGCGGCCGGTGATTGCACCCATGATACCTTCGTCTTCCACTTCGCATAAGGCGCGAATATCATCCAGATTGGTAATACCTCCCGATGCAATTACCGGTATATTAATTGCTTGCGCCAGCTTTACTGTCGCCTCTACATTAACGCCACTCATCATGCCGTCACGCGAGATATCCGTGTACACAATAGCTTCGACACCATCATGCTCGAAATGTTTAGCCATATCGATCACATCGTGATGCGATAACTTCGACCAGCCATCAATGGCCACCTTGCCGTCTTTGGCATCCAGCCCAATAATAATGTGGCCCGGGAATGCCATACAGATATCCGAAACAAAGTGTGGCGCATTCACCGCCTTGGTGCCGATGATCACGTACTGCACGCCAGCATCCAGATAAGCCTGGATGGTTTCTTCATCGCGAATACCACCACCAATTTGCACCGGCACATCAGGGAAGGCTTTGACAATGTCATGCACGATGCCTGCATTCATGGGCTTGCCTTCAAAGGCGCCATTCAAGTCCACCAAATGTAAACGACGTGCACCCGCATCCACCCAACGTTGCGCCATGGCAACCGGGTCATCTGAAAACACGGTATCGTCTTCCATACGACCCTGTTTCAGTCGCACACACTTACCGTCTTTTAAATCAATTGCGGGTATTAACAGCATCTTTAAACCTCGTTAAACTTTTTCACATATAACTCCTGAAAAAAA
>JAUWLO010000149.1 GCA_030613605.1 Gammaproteobacteria bacterium
GGCATTTTAGCCGCAACCACTTTCAGTTCTTTGGCGGAATTGAATGTAACAATGCCTGAAAAGGAAATATCAAAATTCAAATCCAGCGCGCGCTGTGCAATCTCCCAGTTTTCGACAAAACAATGCATGACACCTCCAACCTCTTCAGCGCCTTCTTCTTTTAAGATCCGCAGGGTATCTTCCGTCGCATCGCGCATGTGAATAATAAGAGGTTTCATGGTTTGTTTTGCTGCACTGATGTGGGTGCGAAAACGCTGCCGCTGCCATTCAAGATCATCCCCGTCATCTTTTTGGCTGCGAAAATAATCCAGTCCGGTTTCACCAATCGCCACTACTTCGGGATCAGCTGCCAGCTCAACAAGTTCATCCACTGATGGTTCATGCCCATCACATTCATTAGGGTGCACACCCACCGACACAGAAACACATTCATTGTCGCGCGCTATTTCAAGAATATCGGGATAGTGTTCCAGATCAATCGAAACACAGAGAAAATGTCCAACACCCTGCTCGGCTGCACTTTTTAATGCACCACTCATTTTTCCATCCCAGGGATTTAGATCAAGACTATCCAGGTGGCAGTGCGAATCGACTAAAGGAGTACTATTCATAGGAGCATCAGCTAAAGGAGTATTCATGAGTATAAGGATACACAATTAGGGGTACTGCGATAAGAGCACTCCTGGTGAGATCAAAAACAGAATTTGGGAATCAGCTTTGGACGCAGGCGTTGCTCTAAACGAGCCAGGCACAGATCGCCTGTAATAAAACTACATCGTGTGGGTCTGACGATCCGACTTTAAAGCACCGGCAAGATAAGTTTCAATCTTGTTGCGCACCGCACCGTTGTCCTGATTACTGAACTGGACTCCAATACCGGCAATACGAGCACCCTGTGCACCGGCAGGTGTTACCCAGACAATCTGGCCTGCAACAGGTAGTTTTTCCGTCTCGTCCATCAACGTCAGCAACATGAAAACTTCATCGCCAATGCTGTAATTTTTATTAGTGGGAATAAATAAACCACCATTTGTCACAAACGGCATGTACGCAGCATACAGGGAACTTTTATCCTTGATGGCCAGGGAAAGAATTCCGCCTTGTCTAAAATCACCGCTCATGTCGCTTTTTTTCCTCGTTCAGGTGTTCCTGGTCAGGACTTCTCTTAACTTCATCTATTGGCTTTAGTCGGATCAGGATTTATCGGCTTCGCCGGGCCCAGCTGATCATAATGTCTTCTAACGCCAGTTGGGCATTGATTTGCCCCCCAGCCCAGCGCGAATATTCTGTAATTTGCTCCAGATGACCAAACAGACTCCTCAAATCCAGCTTCTGAGCAAGCTTTAGAAACTGAGGCTGCAGGTCTGTATTGGTAATAGCGTCCGAAGCGGCGCCAGACTTAAGCCTGATCAGATCCATGGTCCAGCTATTGAGCCAGTTAACCGCCCTGGGAAGCCCCAGATCCAGCCAACTGGCAGCGCATTTAAGCGGGTCTCCCCTGCCTTCCACCACTCTCAGCCACTGTTCAACCAACCCCTGACGCACCTCCAGACCACCCATTTCATGAAGTTTCACGGCCTCTAACGGAGCACCATTAGCCAAAGCCAACAAAGTCGGTGCAATAGTGGCCACTTCAGCCCCGGAGCCGAGGGTATCTTTAAGCCAGTTAACGCCAATAGTCGTATCCGGGCGCGTAAATATCTCCTGCTGACAACGGCTGCGGATCGTTGGCAATAACAATGAGGGCTGACTGGTTACCAGTATCAACAAGGCATCTGGTGTGGGTTCTTCCAGGGTTTTCAGTAGACCATTGGCCCCAAACCGATTCATCGCCTCAGCAGGATTGATTATCACAATCTGCCGACCGCCATACTGTCCCTTTAAGGCGAAAAAATCAGCCACGGCACGAACGGTGTCCGCAGGAATGACCTTGCCTTCCTCTTCAGGCTCTATAATCCTTAAATCGGGATGGGTACCCGCGACCAACAGGCCACAGGCCTGGCATTTTCCGCAGGGAACCCCATCGTCCGTTGGGGACTGGCATAACAATGTATGAGCCAGCTGCACAGCTAACTGGGCTTTACCTAGACCCTTGCCGCCTGCAAACAATAAGGCGTGTGGCAAATGGCCTGTTTTTACCCTGCTGAGGAGACTCTCCCACAGGTCATTCTGCCAGGGGTATGCTGCTGACACTTAACTCTCCTCCAGCACGGGCGCCAAAATAGCATCTATCTGTGCCTGTACCTGTGGGATATCCTGGCTTGCATCAACAATGCGATAACGATCTGGATGCTGCTCTGCCAGCTTCAGGTACGTAGCACGTACGCGTTCAAAAAAATCCTGCTGTTCACGCTCAAATCGATCCAGCTCACCGCGCTCACCAGCACGAGACATCCCCACATCGATGGGTAAATCCAGCAACAGGGTTAAATCGGGACGTAATGAGCCCTGCACCCAGTCCTCCAGTGCTGAAATCCGTTTGATATCAATGCCACGGCCACCGCCCTGATAGGCATAAGTGGCGTCGGTAAAACGATCACACAGCACCCATTGTCCTGCATCGAGGGCTGGACGAATAAGCTCGGCAAGGTGCTGGGCGCGAGCGGCAAACATGAGCAAAAGCTCGGTATCGGCATCCATGGCGGTTTGTCGGTGATCCAGTAGCAACCCACGAATCAATTCACTCAGTGCCGTGCCGCCCGGTTCCCGTGTTACATGGACCGTTTTGCCCGCCTTTTTGAGGCATTCTTCCACATAGGCCATTTGAGTGCTTTTGCCTGCACCCTCACCACCTTCCAGGGTAATAAATAGACCTTTTTTCATATTTTACAATGTATTAGTGGATAATATTAATCTTGTTTATATGGCTAGATTATGAATGCTGGTTTACCGATTATTGCTTGCCAGACTTGAGCTTACCACCAGGTAACGAAGAAAACGCCCGTGCTCTGCCACCTAACTGATACTCCACCACGGCAGCATTGTGCTGCTCCAGCGTCGCCGAAAACTGATGACCACCATCGCCCCTTGCAACAAAGTACAGTTCCAGGCCAGGTTGAGGATTCAGGGCCGCCAGAACCGCATCCCGCCCCGGCATGGCAATGGGAGTGGGTGGTAATCCTTTGTGGAGATAGGTGTTATAGGGCGTGTCTTTACGAAGATCGCGCCGACGGATATTACCATCAAACGTCTTTCCTAAACCGTAAATCACCGTAGGATCGGTTTGCAGGCGCATGCGTTTTTGCAGGCGTCGGTTAAAAACACCGGCAATTTGTTTTCGCTCACTGGGAAGTGCCGTTTCTTTTTCCACGATGGACGCCAGAATCAACGCCTCATAAGGCGTCTTGAATTCAACATCGATGGCACGGTCAGGCCATTCTCTTTCAAGCAATTGTTGCATCGCACCGTAGGCACGCTGTAAAAATTTTACATCCGTCGTCAGTCGGGGGAAATTGTACGTGTCCGGCAAAAATAGACCTTCCGGATGTTCACCAGGGTGTCCTATGTGTTCCATAATTTCCTCGTCACTGTAGTCAGACAAGGTATGCAACAGGAACTCATTGCTGTGTACTGCATCAATCAACTGCCTGAATGACCATCCTTCAACAATCGTAATGGCATATTGCAGCGTTTCCCCGTTAACAATTTGTTCCAATAATCGCGCAGCGCTAATCCCATTTTCGAAACGGTATTCACCCGCCTTGATATCATTGGCATTACCTTCAAACTTTCCCAACCAAACCAGGTACGATGCGTTTTCCATATGGCCACGAGATTGCATGTCTCTCGCCACATGGGTCAGCGTCTTGCCGGATTTTATTTCATACAGCAGGCCTTCCTCGCCAAACTGTATGGGCTCGTTCACAAAGGAACGATAATCCATCATTACCCACGCGCCATAAACACTACCCACTAATACAGCAAGTGCGACAAATTTAAATATTGTCTCACGAGGAATATTCATTACCCCCCTTCTGCCACCCATGCCACCTCGAACATTACGCAACATTTTCTACTCCATGTTCTTTTTCATTTTCACTTTTTTGTAAAATACTGGCTAATTGATGACTCGTTGGCCCTGACGAAAACTTATGATCTACTAATTGCCGAACGGGCCAAATACCAAACACACTATTACTGAGAAAACATTCATCGGATTGATACACATCATCCAGACTCATTTGCGTTTCATGCACAGTAATTCCGATCTGCCTGGCGGCACTAATTATCTGTTCTCTCATAACCCCTCTTACGCCACACGAAGAAAGATCTGGCGTGTACAACTCACCATTTTTCACACTAAACACATTACTCATCGTGCCTTCGATTACATGATCATTAATATCGAGCATTAAGCCTTCATTAATTTCAGTAGAATTCCATTCTGCACGCGCAAATACCTGCTCCAGACGATTCAAATGTTTAACACCCGCGAGCGCGGGGTTTATTCCAAGCCGCGTATTACACACTGTCAAAACCACGCCCCTTGACCAATACTGTTCCGGATATTGTGGTGCAGGAAATATCACCAGCACTCTTGTGCTTTTTAACGATTCGTCAGCGGCATAACCACTCCCACCTAATCCGCGTGTGATGGTTATTTTTAATACACCTTCTTCCGCCCTACCACATAATTTTTCTGCCTCACCCGACAGTACGGATAACTCAGGTAACGATATGTTTAATCGACGACAGCCATCCAGCAATCGTTCCATGTGTTGCCGCCAATATTGGGGTTTCCCGGCAACGACACGAATCGTTTCAAACAGGCCATCACCATACTGGAACCCACGATCCAGAACAGAGACCTGATCAGTCTGACGACCATTGATTAATATTGATGGTAAATTGTTCGGCACTTTATCTTAGTTTTTATATATTAGTTTTTATATATTAGTTTTTATTATTTGGTGTTTATTCTTCATGAAAGAATACCACAATCCTGAAGGCTACCTCCCATAATCATAGCCTCACATTAGGTCTCTTCAGCTAGAGCCAGCAATAAGCCTCTCGCCTTTGCCCGGGTTTCCTCAAGTTCAAGCTCGGGTGACGAATCCGCCACAATACCTGCTCCAGCACGAAAATTAATCAATTCTCCACGCTGCACGATTGTCCGAATCAAAATATTCATATCC
>JAUWLO010000156.1 GCA_030613605.1 Gammaproteobacteria bacterium
CTTCATTCTGATCATCAGTGGTCAGGGTGTGAAGTGGGTTATCAAATTTCCAAGCCATTTCTATTCCCCTCTTATTTCAGATTAAGAACAAAGTCGATCAATGCGCGGGCTTCACTATCAGCCGCTGGCACTGGGACTTCAGGTGGATAAATACTTTCGCCACTTGCGTAAGCAGTATAAGCCGTACGCCAACCATCAAAATCAATCGTGTTGCCCTTGGCATCCTCCTCACCCCATAAGTAATCATAACGAGGCATGATGGAATGCGGCTGCACCAGACGTGGATTGAAGAAGTGCATCGTCATCCACTCACGTGATGAGTTACGAGAACCCACGTGTGTCAGGTCAGGTGCTTTACGATCAGAACCGAAAGCCGTTGGTGATTCACCATTGAAATCACCCAGCATTGGAGGAGCACCAAAGTACTGCCAATCCTGTGTTTCTTCCGGTAACAACGTGTGACACCACCAGCAACCCTCACGAACGAACATGATTTTGCCTTTACCGACATGCAGTCGTTGTGAATCACTCGCTTTTGCCAAAGTAGCCTCAGGCATCCAGCCACGTGTGGCAGTTGCATTTTCAATGTACGGCACCATCACACCATCCTGATTGCTTTCCCGTACGATGAACACTGCGCCAATATCTTCACTTGCCTCAGACATCCGGCCCTTATCAAGACTTAATGCAGATGGACCTTTACCCAAAATACGTGGATGACGAATACCATTTGGAAACGCAGTCTCTGCCTCGTAAACAAATGCCCGAGTCGGTTCAATACCTGCGCCCGTCTTAGGATCTGTAGTGATTTCCACCGTTATAGGTTTTGACCAACCCAGCAGGAATGGATCTTCATAACTGAAGCCAC
Organism: Gammaproteobacteria bacterium; assembly: GCA_030613605.1. Classification (GTDB taxonomy): domain Bacteria; phylum Pseudomonadota; class Gammaproteobacteria; order SZUA-152; family SZUA-152; genus SZUA-152. The sequence continues at coordinate 869 of JAUWLO010000156.1, forward strand.
CTACCCGGCCAAAAGACAGTTGTCGATCCAGACCAATGGACGTTACCGACACACTGGCAATATCAACTGCAGGCATATACAACGTGATGAACATGGATGTACCGAACGCAAGACCGAACATTCGGGCACCGATTTTATATTCTCTAAAAGCCACGGTTAATTCCTCCCCTTATCGTTCTTATTATTAGCGTTCGTAGGCCAGTTCATGTGGCAGACGACCTTCTGGAATCACTGTTCCAGCCCGAGCAGTCTTATACATGTTGAATAACCATACACAGTTACCCAGGAACACCATGGTTCCGCCCACCCAACGTGCAATCATGTAAGGATGTTCGGCAATGACCACGTCGATATAAGGCACTTCGTAAATCTTGCCAGCGCCCTGAATCAGACCCGCGATGGTCATGGAAACCCAGTAGGTTGTAAAGCCGATCAGCAACATCCAGAAGTGGAAGTTAGCCAGACCCAGCGAGTACAACTTACGACGTAGAATTGTTTGCAGACCATAATAAACGGCAGCAGCTTCCAGGAAGGTTGAGAAACCCAGTAGCGCTAAATGCGCATGAGCCACAATCCAGCCAGTACCATGGATGTACCAGTTAATGGCACGAGTCTGCTGGAAACCACCCTGCATATTCAGCGGAATCGCCATCAATACACCGGTAATGGTGAACTTGATTTCGATGTTTTCCACAAACATGCGCCAGCGACCAGACATAGTCAGCAACAGGTTGGTCACGAATGCCATGGCAGGCACCAGAATCAACACACCTTCCACAGAGGCGAAAGATTTCAACCACTCAGGTAAAGGTGCAGACATCAGGTGATGAGCCGCTGGTGTGGAGTAGAACACCACCACTGACCAGAAATGCAAATGGCCGATGCGATGTGAGTACAGCGGATTGCCTGTTACTTTCGGTACGATGTAGTACGAAATAGCAGCAGCAACCGGCGTAATCCACAAACCCAATACGTTATGAGCGAACCACCAGGTTAGATACGCTTCTGTCAGACCGGTTAACTGGAAGAACTCAGGTGAGTTACCGACAGAGAACACGATAATAACCATGAAGGTGGCAGCACCAAAGAACCAGTTAGTGGTGTAGATACCCTGAGTACGACGTGTCTTGATGGTCATAACCACGTTAAGACATAAAGGTACCAGCAGACCAAGAATAACCACTACGTCGATAAAGAATGGCATGTCGGAATATTCACGACCTGATGACATTCCCAGCCACAACAGGAACAGACCTAAAGAAAGGCCAATATTCCATAACAGGCAATTCCAGAGACCCAGCTTCTCAGACCAGAGTTTGGTGTTACCCAAAGCTGGTGTGATGTACATCATCGCCATAGCAAATGCCATGGAGATCCAGCCGAGAATAACGGCCAGTACGTGTACCTGGCGCATGTGGCCAAAAGACAAAATCTCGCTACCCGTGACAAAGTCAGGAAACGCGAGTTTTGCTGCATTAAAGGAACCTAGACCGGTTCCGATGACAAACCAAATGATAGACGAAAAACCGAAGTAAACCGCGGACGAACCGGCCGGAATATTCTCTTCTTTCGCAAAAAGGTATTTAAACATCTTACCCCTCCCAATTTATTATAATTCCGGATTTAACTACTTGCTGCGAGGCATTAACAAATACCAACCAAACCACATACTTGAAAAGGCCAACAAAATTCCCATTGCGCTTGCTATGGTAGTCATTACACCCCCCTCCCAATAATTTTAAAATTTTTTTTAATCATGCTTCTTTTACAAATCGTTAGTTGCAAATAACTAGTTGTAAATATTATTTGCGAATCAAGCTTTAGATTCAATCTGTAAGTGACGCCCGACGGCAACATACAAGGTAATGAAAAAAGCTATTCCGAAGACAAACATGGACCAATCAATAAAACCCGTAAACGTCATAGGATCATATGCCATGGAACCCCAACCACCCCAGTCATCGAATTTTCCGCGACCAAGAAAACACATGAGAGTAGCGCCAAAAACACTACCGTTACCCATGCCGGTCAAAACACCCCCGACCAAAGAAAGCATTAGTGGATTTTTCATCCCTTACCTCCTGATTTCGAACATTTCATTATTATTTAAGGGATACAGCAAGAGAATGATGCTTACTTATTTACACGCCCGCAAAAAAAACAGGTATGTACTTTTCATCTTATTATTAAGCGGGATCCCCTTTCCCTATGTTTTCCCAGTAATACACCCTGGGGAATCATGCGCTGAACTTTGTCATAAGTGGTGACGAGGGTCAAGGATAACGGACGATAAAAAGTCTATAAAAGACGTCTTTGTATCATTAGCAAAATACCAGTCAAATCAAGGGAATAACATAGTAAAATGGTATGAAAAATAAGTTAAGAAATTGACGCTGCACAAGCAGCGAAGTTTTTGCTAACCTGTGTGAAATTTAACTGATAATCACGTCGAAAATGAAAGAAATTATAATTCTGGTTCTTATCGCCTGTAGCTCGGTTTTTATTATGGGCTATTCTATTCACATGCTCATTGGCGGGCTGGTGAGCGAGACAACCGAGAACTGGATAATAGCCGGGGCTTGCACCATCGGCGTTATCATCTTGATATTTATGGGATTGGACATCGTTAAACAGCGGAGACTGCGCTAAACGATTGTTTGTTTCTTGCTGGTTGCCTCTTAAAAAAGCACGACCCTGCCAGGAGTGTGACACCTGACAAAACAAGTCAGGCAAAAACTTTCAGGGCTCCGGATACATTCTTGTAAGCATGCTCGTCCGCAAATTGTCCTTTATGAAATACATATTGGCGTTTTACCCCGCCCATATCCATTCCTGTCAGGCCGAATGATTTGCCCGCATGATCAGAAAAATAACGTAAATCTTTTACTAGTTCTACGGTCTCTCCATTGCGCAGCCTCATCAGCACGCGCTGTTTGGTCACATCCAGCGATACTGGTGACTGCGGCAGCAGCATCAAACGTCCCAACACACGATGTATTCCCTGATAAAAAAAGAAACAACTAAGAAAAAACAACAGGTAAGCCAGGTTCTGGCTTTGATCGTACCAAAACATAAATGCACCAATACCTAAACCGGACACCGTAGGAATATACATTAGCGCATCCCAGGTAATTCCCTGCTTATCCTGGCGTAGCTCATGAACCTCTGATTTAGCCACCGATATCACCCATAAGTCAGCTCGCTTCGCCTTCTTTTAACAAATTAGCCAGCTCAATGTCCATTTCCCGAAACAACATCCGACCAGCCCGTCTGAAACGTACCATTTGCTTTTGGTCAATAATGTAGGTCCAGGGATCACCAATCACCACAAAAGCCTTAAAGGCACCCGGGTTTTGATATTGATCCATATGCAGGAAAAGCACCTCCTGGTCATATTTGTCCAGAATCGCTTTTAGCATTTGCAAATGCTTATCGCATTGCGTGCAGTGTCCCGGAGTCGCAAACGCCAACACAATAACTTTGTTTGTTTCCAGAGCTTTATCCAGGGACAACTGGTACATGCGCTTGTCGGGGTATCGATAGCTGGTGATGCGGCTAAAATCACCGTCCACGTCTGCCAGGGTTTTGGTGCGCAGACTTGGCGCCTTCATACCAACCTTTAGCGCGCCATCATCAAGACAGCCCGGCAGTACCGGTATTAGTAAAATAATAACCAGCCAACCCCATAGCTTCATGACGTGCGCTTCTCCCAGCCCGCGCAGGTACGAAACAAATTATAGGCCCAGATAAAATTCGCCAGAAGCACCAGGCTACCGAATATTCCCATGGTTGCCAGTATCGGTTTTACTACTGCCTCTACCTGCTCTGGTGTGCCAGTTTCGCTAGCCAGGCCACCGAGGACACCAGCCGCAGTGAAAAACACTACCATGCCGATGAGTCCAAAATTATGCAACCAGAAATGCACCTTGACGAGTTTAAGGCTATAAATCGAGCGCTTAACCAGGCGCGGGACGATGTAATACACGGCAGCAAAGATGGCCATCTCGACCCAACCCAATAAATTGATATGGGTATGGGCGCGCACAATCAGATCACCGTGCATGCGATGATCCACAAAATAACGAAACTCAGCGATACCGCCCATCAACGCG
>JAUWLO010000125.1 GCA_030613605.1 Gammaproteobacteria bacterium
GTCGCTTTTGTCGAAGGACATTGGCTTGAACCCTTCTCGGAACAAGGGGAAGAACAACAGTTTGAAATGATTGTCTCCAACCCACCTTACATTCATCCGGATGATCAGCACCTTAGTCAGGGAGACCTCCGATTCGAACCCGTGCAGGCACTTCGCTCAATGTCCGACGGTTTAGCCGATATCCTCGCTATAGCGAAAGCTGCCCGCAATCACCTGATCTCACCTGGATGGCTCATTCTGGAGCACGGTTATGACCAGGGCTCTACAGTCAAAGAAACTCTCGAAACACTGGGTTATTCACAGATATCCACCGTGGAGGATTTAGCCAAAAATGAGCGTGTTTCTATCGGAAAATGGGATAAAAGTGGCTAACCGTGGGTGTTTAACGGTATCAGTACCACTATGTTCCCAAATCGTCCCGCTAATCCCAATACAGAACTTCTTAATCCGAATTTGAAACTTGCTAAATTGCGCCCAGTCGCTAGGATGAGGGTATGGAGCCCACATTCTCCGATTTTATCAAACAGCGAGAAATTCACTTTCGCAGCCTGGACCCGAATGCCAATGACGCTCGGGACGCCATGCTGCTGCTCATGGAAATCCAGGGCATTGACGATATCAGGGCACTGACCCACGATTGTATTCAGGTACGTTATGACCTTCGAACCATCACCCTGGAAATCATCGAAGCCGGTCTGCAGGAAGTAGGTTTTCATCTCGACAACAACCTGCTCTTCAAATTAAAACGCGCACTTTTTTATTACACCGAAGAAACCCAGCTGATGAACCTGGGCCAGCTGCATGACCAGGCCAGCTCTACCCTCGATGTATTTATAAACTGTTATCATCAGCGCCAACACGGTTGCCGCGACGAACGACCACCCCACCTAAGACAGTATTCATAGGGCAATAGTCTTAAGCACTACTTATAGCCAATATCTGGTGTAAAGTACTCAATGCTGGCAACCAAAAACCTGCTCCCCAGGTTTAGATACAATCGCACCGAATATTTATGAATGACGACCAACTACTGCGCTATAGCCGACAGATCATGCTTCCCCAGTTCGATATCGCTGGACAGGAACAGCTCCTGCAAAGCCATGCGCTCATTATTGGACTCGGTGGGCTCGGTTCCCCTGTAGCCATGTACCTGGCGGCCGCGGGCGTTGGCACATTAACACTGGCCGATTTTGACGAAGTTGATCTCTCCAATCTGCAGCGACAAATTGTTCACGGCCAGACCGACATTGGTTCGCCCAAGGTTTCTTCAGCCAGCAAAACCCTGCAATCACTAAACCCGGATATCGAAATTCACACCATAAACCAGAAACTTGATGGTGATTCGCTACTAGCAGCGGTACGTGCAGCAGATATAGTGATTGATGCCAGCGACAATTTTGCCACCCGTTTTGCCATCAACCGGGCGTGTGCACTAGAAAGTACCCCGCTGGTTTCAGGTGCCGCAGTTCGGATGGAAGGACAGGTCTGCGTATTCACCCATCAGGACAACGAAGATGGCAACAAGCAGCCCTGCTATCGCTGCCTGTACAGTGAAGATCAGGATGAGGAATCCGCTACCTGCAGCGAAAACGGTGTACTGTCACCAGTCGTCGGCATCATTGGCAGCATTCAGGCTACAGAGGCCATCAAATTACTGACGGGGTTAGGAACCACACTTTCCGGACGATTACTCATCCTCGATGCCGCCACCATGGAGTTTCGTGAAATGCGTTTGTCACAGGACCCCAATTGCCCGGTGTGTGCCAGCAAACAGGCTAACCAGTCAGCCGTACCCTAAATTCATCTCTCGTTAGCCCCTGAAACTAATAAAATCTGAAAACTATGGAATCCGTTCACATCCCCCGCAAACTGATCAACCAGATACTGGAGCAAGCCCAACAGTCACCCGACAAAGAAATCTGTGGTTTGCTTTCAAGCCGTAATTCAAACAGCAGAAACCAACTCACAAATTGCTATCCTGTGAAGAATGCTTCCACAGAGCCGGACCATCGCTACCTGATGGATCCCAGACAACAGGTTGACGCCTTTCGAAACATGCGAGAACGTGGCGAAGAACTTTACGCCATTTATCATTCACACCCTGAAAGCTCGGCATCACCATCTGCCGAGGACCTTCGACAGGCATCTTATCCCGAAGCCCTACATATTATTATTTCCATGAGCACCAGGGGTACGTTGCAGCTCAGGGGCTTTCGCTTAAAAGCTGACTCAGCCACTGCTGTCGACATTGCGATAGGGTGAGCAAAACAAAGCCTGCTAAACGCCAGTTGACCTGCTCGGCGACACGATAAATACTGAAGCAAATGGCCCTCCTGGCCGATAATTAACAAAATCCAGCATATTTTTGTGGGCCTTCAACAACCACGTAACACAATGAAAAATAAAGGTTAATCCTAATGACGATATTTCTAACAACAAGGTACCGCGCCAGACTATCAGTCATTCTGGTCCTGACATTGCTGGCTTTTCATGGCTCGGCGACTGCGAAGGAATCCTTTACGGATGAACTGAGCAGTAACGAAGGTATGCTCATGGGAGCTGGCGCCCACTTTGCCTGGATTGTATTTGATGCCCTTAAGGAAGATCTTGAAAAAAAGACCGGCCGTAAAACCATTCTTTTTGGTGAAAACTCCATGTTAGGCGTAGGTTGTAAAGCCGGCATCAAGGCCGCCAAACAAGGGACAAAAAGCAGAGAAACATTTGGATTTGTATGCTGCCCGCTGAGTGAAGAAGAGATAGAAAAGGAAAAACTTATCGTTTACCCGCTGGCAAAAGAACCGATTTTAATTCTTGCTCGTGACGACAACCCCGTTACCAACCTGAGCATTGACCAGGTACGTGGTATTTTCCGCGGCGACATAACCAACTGGAATTCAGTCGGCGGAAATGACCAACCTATCGTTGTAGTTACACGTCTGCATTGTAAAAAACGCCCGGGCCACTGGAAGACTATCCTGCCTTCACATAAAAAATTCCGGCAGGAACGCCTCAATGTTAAAAGTGCTTCCGCAATGGTTCAACGCGTCAGTGATTTTAGTGGATCCATTGGCCATACCGGTGCCACCTGGGAATTTAAACCAGAAGATAAAATTAAGGTTATCAGCGTGAATGGTGTTCGCCCAACAGCTAAAAATTTAGCCAACGGCACCTATCCCTTCTTTAGACAGATGTCGGCAATCACTAATCGTGATCCATCACCTGACGTGGTAAAGCTCATCAAGGAAGCACAAACGGGCCCTGCCTTTCGCAAGGTGGCAAAAAAATATGAGCTATTGCCGCTCAATCCGCTACAAAATTAATCAAAGCTCTGAGATATAACCCAGGTTCATTATACTAACCAGTATGTTTACGACTTACCGCGCGCGGCTCTTTCTCTATATCTCCTTGCTGGCTGTTTTCCTGTCAGCCACGCTCGGCTATACCTACTGGGTATCTCGTAATCTTATTATCGCAGAAGTTGAAAACAGCTTCGCTAATACTGCCCGACTGCTTACCGGCAATGTCGAAATGGAAGAAAATGAATTACTGCATTATGCAGAAGTGGTTCGTGACGACCTTCGTATTCAGGAATACATGTTTATGATCACCAAGGTCGGCGCAGAACCAGGCTCATTGGAAAGCCTGTATGATCGCAGTTTTGGCTGGTTACCCATCGAGCGTTATGTGTTTGTCGATATTAAAGGGCAAATTCAACTCGGCAACAAAAATAAAGATCTGGCTCACGCCTTACTTACCCACACCAAAACCTCAACGGATGAGATCTTTTACTTCCAGGGTGATAACGGTCTGGAACTCGCTGCCTGGGCGCCCGTATCTTACCAGGACACACAGCTGGGCATGTTTGTCGTTACACATATCCTTAATAGCGGATGGTTAGAAACACATCGCAATTACAGTGGCGGCAATCTTTTTATTGAGCAGAACAACACGGTAATGATTAGCACATTGCCTGTCAGTGAAGGAAAAACTTTCCTGCCCAGTGATGGACGTGCTGTTCTGAACAATGAGGTATACCAGGTACGCGCTATTCCACTCTCAGGTGATGGAAAAAATACGCCTCACTTATGGTATGGCATATCGCAACAAGAGTTATTGGATCAACTCCAGAGTCACGGCCAACAAATTCTACTGCTGACCATACTCGGCACAGCCGCCATTATGTTTCTCGGGCTAATGGTAACCCGCAATTTCAGCCGACCACTCAATCAACTGATGCAAATCACCCAGGCCGTCACCCAGGGCGCCATTCCCGTAATGGGCAAATCAACTGGAACCAATGAGGTAGATACTCTGGCAAATCGATTTTCAGAAATGCTGCAATCACTGCGAGAAAAACAGGAAGAAATTGATCGAACACATAAGCTGCTGAAAGAGTCGGCAATCATGGATTCATTAACTGGCTTATATAACCGACGCTACCTAAAACAGATGTTCCCAAAATTGTTGGCTCAGGCCCGACGTGATGGCAACACTTTAAGCGGCCTTATGCTTGATCTCGATTATTTCAAAAAAATCAATGATAATTACGGACACCTGGTTGGCGATGCATGCCTCACTCACCTTGGCGCATTGTTGAAAAAAACATCGCGTGCCAGTGATTACGTTTTCCGTGTGGGTGGAGAAGAATTTTTGATTCTAAGCCTGGGGGAATCACCAATAAGCAGCGAACTGTTAGCGAAAAAAATCAATCACTCTCTATCAAAACACCCGTTCTCGTCCGAGCAAACCATCATCACCATGACAGCCAGTATTGGCGTAAGCCATGTGGATAATAAATTGCCACCAGAATCCGCGTTAACGAATCTGCTTTTCCAGGCAGACAAGGCGCTATATTCTGCTAAACACAAAGGGCGCAACCGGGTGGTTATTTACAGCAGCGAAGAACACTTTCAACCACCATTAAAAGACGCGGCTTCCTGACGAATTATCGCCTATCCATTCAGCTTCTTTTTAAGAAGCTCATTAACCTGTTGCGGATTAGCCTTACCCTGGGTTGCTTTCATTACCTGGCCTACAAAGAAACCAAATAACTTATCTTTACCACCCCGGTATTGTTCTGCCTGGCCAGGGTTATTGGCAATAATTTCATCAATAATAGGTTCGATAGCACTGGAGTCCGTAATCTGTTTAAGACCCTTAGATTCAATAATGGTATCGGCATCACCCTCACCATTCCACATGGCCTCGAATACTTCCTTAGCAATTTTTCCTGAGATGGTGTCATCGCTAATGCGTTTGATCATGCCACCCAGCATTACCGCGCTCACCGGGCTATCACCAATTTCATGCCCAGCTTTGTTCAACGCCCCCGCCAATTCACCGGTAACCCAGTTTGAAACCAGTTTGGCTTCACCATCCAAACCTGAAACGGCGGCTTCGAAGTATTCCGCCAAATCACGACTAGCGGTTAACAAAGCCGCATCGTAAGCACTCAACCCAAACTGATCGATGAATCGGTTTTTTTTCTCATCAGGCAATTCAGGTAATGTCGATTTCACTTCATCGAGAAAATTTTCCTCTAAAACAACTGGCAGCAAATCCGGGTCAGGGAAATAACGATAATCGTTTGCCTCTTCCTTGCTGCGCATGGGGCGCGTTTCATTTTTGTCAGAATCATATAGGCGGGTTTCCTGGACTACCTTGCCACCACCTTCTATAACATCAATCTGTCGCTCCACTTCAATCTCAATAGCCTTTTCAACAAAACGGAAAGAATTGATATTTTTTAATTCAGCACGTGTACCGTATTCTTCCTGACCCTTTGGTCGCACTGAAACATTTGCATCACAACGAAAGGATCCTTCCTGCATATTGCCATCACAAATCTCCAGATACTGAACCAGCGAGTGAATCTTTTTCATATACGCAACGGCTTCTTTGGCAGAACGCATATCAGGCTCGGAAACAATTTCCAGCAGCGGTGTTCCTGCACGATTGAGATCAATCCC
>JAUWLO010000004.1 GCA_030613605.1 Gammaproteobacteria bacterium
GTACGATTGCAGCAGGTGTGGCAAAGGCCTATGCCGACTTAATTACCATCTCGGGTTATGACGGCGGTACTGCAGCCAGTCCACTGGCCTCGGTGAAGTATGCTGGTAGCCCGTGGGAACTGGGTTTAACCGAAACCCATCAAATTCTACGCGCCAACGATTTACGCGGCAAAATACGCCTGCAAACAGATGGCGGACTCAAAACCGGTCTGGACGTAGTAAAAGCCGCCATTCTTGGTGCTGAAAGTTTCGGCTTTGGCACCGGCCCCATGGTAGCGATGGGCTGTAAGTTCCTGCGCATATGTCATTTGAATAACTGCGCCACGGGTGTAGCGACACAGAACAATGTATTGCGCAGCAAATATTTCATTGGCGAAGTGGAAATGGTCACCAACTATTTCCGCTTCATAACCGAAGAAGCTCGCGAACTCATGGCCAGTGTCGGCGTTAGCCGATTGCAGGACCTCATTGGTCGCACTGATTTACTGGAAGCCATCGAAGGGTCTACCAGTAAACAACAGCGATTAGACCTGTCACCGATTCTGTCTGACGGCGGCGTCGACGCAGACAAACCACAGTACTGCATGTCGCCAAAGAACGAACCGTTTGATAAAGGTGAGCTGGCCGAACAAATGGTGGCCGATGCGTTACCTGCCATCGAAAACAAGTCTGGCGGCAATTTCAGTTACACCGTGAAAAATACCGATCGATCCATTGGCGCACGACTGTCCGGTGAAATTGCCGTACGTCATGGCAACCTGGACATGGAATCGAACCCCATTAAATTCTCACTTACCGGTTCCGCTGGTCAGAGTTTTGGCGTCTGGAATGCCGGCGGCCTGCATCTCAATCTCGAAGGCGATGCCAATGATTATGTCGGCAAGGGCATGGCGGGCGGCAAGTTAGTCATTCACCCGCCCAAAGGCAGTACCTTTAAATCTAACGAAACCACCATCATCGGCAATACCTGTCTGTACGGTGCCACCGGCGGTAAACTGCTGGCCGCAGGTTTGGCTGGCGAACGCTTTGGTGTTCGTAACTCGGGCGCGCATACCGTGGTTGAGGGTATCGGTGATCATGGCTGCGAATACATGACGGGCGGCTTCGTCACAGTACTCGGTCCCACCGGCGTTAACTTCGGTGCCGGCATGACCGGCGGCTTCGCTTATGTGCTGGATCAGGACAATAGCTTTGTAGACAACTATAACCACGAACTCATCGAAATTCATCGCGTTAATGTCGAAGACATGGACTCACACGCCAGGCACCTGCGTGAAACCATCCAGGAATTTGTTGATGAAACCGGCAGCGCATGGGGCCAACACATTCTCGACAATTTTGCCGACATGGTGGGTAAATTCTGGCTAGTAAAACCAAAAGCGGCTGAACTGGCCACACTGATCGAAGACCTGCAAAGCGTCGCCGCATAACTCATGCCTACAAAATTGCGCTCTCAACACAAATAAATACATAAAAACTTATGGCAAATAATTTTCAATTCGTCGATGTACCACGGCACGACCCGGTCAAAAAACCGGCTGCAGAACGCAGCCAGGAATTCGCGGAAATTTACGGCCAGTACAATGCCGAAGCTGCTGCCGAGCAAGCGGACCGTTGTCTTGCCTGCGGTAATCCTTATTGCGAATGGAAGTGCCCCGTACACAACTATATTCCCAACTGGTTAAAACTGGTTGCCGAAGGCAACATCAAAGAAGCGGCAGAAATGTCGCATCGCACTAACTCGTTACCGGAAATTTGCGGACGCATTTGCCCTCAAGATCGTCTTTGCGAAGGTGCCTGCACACTCAATGATGATTTCGGTGCGGTCACCATTGGTGCCATTGAAAAATACATTAGCGATACCGCCTTTGCACAAGGCTGGCGTCCGGATATGTCTGCGGTAAAGGACACCGGAAAACGCGTCGCCATTATTGGTGCGGGCCCGGCGGGTCTGGGTTGTGCCGACATACTAGTGCGCAACGGCGTAACACCCATCGTGTTTGATCGTCACCCGGAAATCGGTGGCCTGCTCACCTTTGGTATCCCCGAATTCAAACTGGAAAAAACCATCGTCCAGAATCGTCGCAACATTCTCGAAGAAATGGGTGTGGAATTTCAACTCAACATAGAAATCGGCAAGGATATTAAGTTCCAGAAATTGCTGGATGAATACGATGCCGTGTTCCTCGGTATGGGCACTTACACCTATATGCAGGCAGGCATTCCCGGTGAAGACCTGCCGGGCGTTTACCCCGCGCTGGATTTCCTCTTGGCCAATGTTAACCACTGTAAAGACTGGGCCAAATCGCCAGATGACTTTATCGACATGGCGGGCAAACGTGTCGTGGTACTGGGTGGTGGTGATACCGCCATGGACTGCAACCGCACCTCCATTCGCCAGAACGCTACCAGCGTTTCCTGCGCCTACCGCCGTGACGAAGCCAACATGCCGGGCTCCAAGCGCGAAGTCGCCAACGCCAAAGAAGAAGGCGTCGAGTTTTTGTGGAATCGCCAGCCAGTAGAAATTGTTGGCGATGGCAAAGTCGAAGGTATCAAGTTAGTCACCACCACATTGGGTGAACCCGATGAGCGTGGACGACGTCGCCCGGAAGTGGTCGAAGGATCAGAAGAAATCGTGCCGGCCGATGCTGTCGTTATTGCCTTTGGTTTCCGTCCTAGCCCGGCTGACTGGTTTAGCGAATTTACCATTAACACCGATGATCGCGGTCGAGTCGTTGCGCCCAGCGATAGTAAATTTCAATTCCAGACCGGCAATCCCAAAGTGTTTGCAGGCGGCGATATGGTGCGTGGTTCCGACCTGGTGGTTACCGCCGTATTTGAAGGTCGTCAGGCCGCTGAAGGCATCCTGGACTTCCTGAAGGTATAAAAAGTTGTAAGTATAAACATCATTAGCCCGTCATTCCGGACTTGATCCGGAATCCAGGGTTGTAACTAAAAGTCATGTTAGCTGGATTCCGGCCTGCGCCGGAATGACACACAATAAAATCGAAACTAAATTATTGAAAGTATTGTTAGGGGAAGTAAATGTCAGCCGAATTAAAGAACGATCGTTTCCTGCGCGCCTTAAATCGCGAATCTGTGGATGTTACCCCCGTATGGATGATGCGCCAGGCTGGCCGTTACCTGCCAGAATATCGCGCCACCCGTGAAAAGGCCGGCAGTTTTATGGATTTGTGTCGTAATGCCGAGCTGGCCTGCGAAGTCACCATACAGCCGCTGGAACGTTATCCATTAGACGCCGCGATTCTGTTCTCCGACATTCTCACTATTCCCGATGCCATGGGCCTGGGTTTAACGTTCAACACAGGCCACGGCCCACAATTCGATAAACCCGTACGCACTGCGGCCGACGTGAAAAACCTGCCCATCCCTGATCCCGAAGGCGAACTGCAATATGTCATGAATGCCGTGCGCACTATTCGCAAAGAACTCGATGGCCGCGTACCGTTAATCGGATTTTCCGGTAGCCCCTGGACTCTTGCCACCTACATGGTGGAAGGCGGCGGCACCAAAGAATACGGCAAAATCAAAGGCATGATGTTCGACCAGCCCGAGACATTGCATCAGCTTCTCGACAAACTGGCAAAGTCCGTCATCGCTTACCTCAACGGACAAATCGCTGCTGGCGCACAGGCCGTGCAAATCTTTGACACCTGGGGCGGCGTACTCACCCCACGTGACTATCAGGAATTCTCACTAAACTACATGCAGCAAATCATCGACAGTCTCACCAAAGAAAATGATGGCCGCAAAGTGCCTGTAATACTCTTCACCAAAGGCGGTGGACAATGGCTGGATAAAATGGCCGCAACAGGTGCGGATTGTTTAGGTGTGGACTGGACCATTGATCTTAGCGATGCCCGCAAGCTAGCGGGAGATAACATCGCCCTGCAAGGCAACATGGACCCCTGCATTCTCTATTCAAACCCGGAACGTATACGCGAAGAAGTGGGCAACGTACTGGCCAGCTATGGAAAAGGCAACGGTCATGTCTTCAACCTGGGCCATGGTATTCACCCGAAGATTGATCCAGAGAATGTGGGCGCGTTTATTAATGCTGTGCATGAGTTGAGTGAGCAGTACCACACTTAAACAATCTAAATAAAATAAAAAAAACAAAAGGCGTGTAGGAATAAATCTTATACGCCTTTTTTATTAACCCTGTTATTCTATCGCAGATGATGACAATTGGCGGGGTATTGAGGTATTGGAGCCAGCCGTATAATCAACTGTTATATATACAGATACCTAGCATTCAATAATAAAATAGAAAAAGAATTATTGTGAAAATATTATCAATAGCATTCAAAAATATTGCTTTAGTTAAAGAGATTGAATCTCCTGAAAATCCAGGCGGATTAGAAAAAAGAGTTGCTTTAACCCCAGAAGATGTTGGGCAATTAACATCTGTTGGGGTTAAAGTATTTGTTGAATATGGCGCAGGTCTAGGTGTAGATTTTGAAGATGAAGAATATCTTAAAAATGGTGCTGTGATGCAAAAAGCAGATGAGATATACAAAAATAAAGATATGATTATTAAATTCAAAGGTCCATCTTTGGAGTCTATATCTAAGATGAAAAAAGGTTGCACTCTGTTTTGTATGGCGCATTTTCACTCATTCCCAGATAGGGCGAAAATGCTTGAGAATAATCAAATAAATGTTATAGCTATGGAAGAGATTCTTGAATCTCCAAAAGCGCAAACCGATGAGCAGATATTAGCACGGGCTGCTATGAATGAAGCATTAAAATGTTTTATTGATAATGGAACAATTGGAAATCTAAAAATATTTGTTATAGGTCGAAATGAAAGGTTAGCGGGCGCTATAAGAAGGGCAGGAAATCGCAACCCCTGCTCACTAAATCTTTTACATAGAAATATAAAATTTGAAGAGTTGAAAGAGACAGGTAGTGAAACTCTATATTTTTATGATAGTCATGATTTTAACGATCCAAATGGATTAATTGAAAAATTAAAAGAGACCAATTCTAATATTTTTAACCTTCATGAATTTGAATTAAAAAATGGGGATGCGGTAGTTTCTGAATATAGAAAAACACATACACCTTCTGAATTTGGTTTGCGAAGAATTCAGTGTCTTCATGAGACAGGACAAGCAGGCGCAAGGTATGGGATTAAACTACTTAAAGAAAATAAACCTCAATTAGATATCCGTGAAGCAAAAGTTGTTGTATTGGGTTATGGTAATGTGGCACGAGGCGCAATGCATGAAATATATAATCAAGGCTTCAAAAATATCAATATTTTGGGTCGCACCCAAACAGCTAAAGATAAAATTGATTTTTGGTTAAAAGATGTTGATTTGGTTGTAAATGGTGCTGAACTACCACCTGAACTAAGAGGTATCACTTATCTTGTAAGTAATGACCATCTAAAAAGAGTAATTCCCAAAGGCTCAGTTGTGATTGACCTTGTAGGCGGAAGTGAGACTAACAGAAGTGCTGTGGAATCTGTGCTTAGTTGCACATTTTTAACTGAGCCTCATTTTATTAAAGAGGAAGTTACAGTTTCAGCATTGTGGGGTTGGCCAATGTTGGGAATGATGAGAGAGAGTGCTATAAAATATTCAAGTCAAATTACAGATGTTCTAATTAGAAGAGAAAAATTAATCGAAGGGATAGATAATTTAACAGCTGGAGTAAAACGAGCATTGGTTTGCGGACCATTTGAATAGGCAATATATAACAAGCGCTTCAAATCGGATTCCGCATACTGTCGCGGTTTTTGCAAAAAGACGCAAAAATCCTAAATAAAAGGGGTCAGACCCCTTTTATATGTGTCAAATTTTAGAAGGATCTAGCAATGAAAACACTTATTTTCATATTGGTATCAATCCTTTCTTTTCTGCCCTTGATAAGTTTTGCTGGCGAGGAAGCAGAGATTTGGGAGAAATTAAAAATTGGCGGCCTGGTGGTATTGATGAGGCATACACATACAACTGTTAAAGATACCAAACCTCTTCTTCGTGACCCCTCATGTGTAAAAGAGAGAAACTTATCTGAAAAAGGTAAAAAGGTAGCAGCAAGAATAGGTAATATGTTTACGACTAAAGGGGTGTCAGTCAGTAAAGTTTTAACAAGCCCTTACTGTCGTACATCGGACACGGGCAAAATAGCATTTGGCAGCAATCAGCCAGCCGATTACCTAACGGTGCTGGAGGCGCTTCCACAGGAACAGGCTGAAGCCAACACAGAGCAGCTAACGCAAAAAATAGGCTCATATTCAGGGAAAGGAAATCTTGTTCTGGTTACACACGCACCAAACATAAATGCAGTATCATTTGAGAATCTCGAAATGGGCGCCTTTCTGGTGTTTCAGCCTATGGGTGGTGGCGAGTTCGACGAAATTGGAAAAATCAATCTGGCAAATTAAATAGGAAAATTAAAGGGCAAAATCCTTTTGTAATATCAGCCAGCACTAATTAAATCTCTATTAAAGGAGAAACAGAATGACTCAATTCGTTATTGTTTATCTAGGCGGCAATCAGCCTTCAAGCCCTGAAGAAGGCAAAAAACATTTTGCAAAATACATGGAATGGATGACTTCTTTGGGTGACTCGGTTATTAGCCCCATGAATCCTTTAAAAGATACAAGCGTAATCGCCCCAGACGGGACAGGAAAATAGGGGTCAGAGAGCAATTGTTTCTAATATTAGAGAAAAACCCTCTCTGACCCTATTTATTGCAATTTCTACGTTATGTGCAATACGAGATAAGAGTTTATATATGGACTGGAAAATATTCATTACTATATTTGGAGCAGTTTTTATTGCTGAGCTCGGAGATAAAACCCAACTTGCAACAATGTTATTTGCAACGGATAAAGAAGTAAGTAAATACACGGTTTTCTTTGCCGCATCTGCCGCGTTAATCGTTGCATCAGCAATTGGTGTGTTAGCAGGGAGCTTGCTCGCTGAATACATAAACATGAAATATTTACATTATATTGCTGGTATTGGATTTATTCTTATAGGTGTTTTTACTTTATATAATGCTTAAAACACATAACAAATCAATTAAAGGGTCAGACCCCTTTTGTACGCTTACCCCCAACATTTACCGATGAAAAATTTTTATTTAAACAAAGCAATACTACAGAACTTTAATGTCATAAATTATGCATTTAATTAATCATTAAAGGGATCAGAGCCCTTTATCTGTTTAAACTTTCAATTTAGGAAATTTAAGGACAAGAGTTTTGGTAAGCTAGTTAAATCAGCTATAAAGAATAAACAAAGATAAAATAAATATGAAAAATTCAGCACACAACCTGGACGTCTCGGATATTGACAACGCAATTCAGATGTTAAATAAATACACCACGGAACCCAGCATAAAACCTTTAATACCGATATTAGAAGCGTTAAAGCAAGACTTATACAACGAATCACTTTTAGCACAACTTGCTGATATATGGAGGAACCTTGGCATATTCCAGGGTACCGTTTTAACTTATGTGCCCTATTTCTATACTTTAATACCTGATGATATTTTTGGAGATGAGGAATAAATGGGGTTAGACTCGATCGATCATTTAGAATTGTCGGACTCTTTTGTAAATTCAACCACTCTAATTAAATCTCTATTAAAGGAGAAACAGAATGACTCAATTCGTTATTGTTTATCTAGGCGGTAATCAGCCTTCAAGTCCTGAGGAAGGCAAAAAACATTTTGCAAAATACATGGAATGGATGACATCTTTGGGTGACTCGGTTATTAGCCCCATGAATCCTTTAAAAGATACAAGTGTAATCGCCCCGGACGGGACAGTAACAGAGGGGAGTACGACCGCTATGTCTGGTTTTACCATTATTGAAGCCGATTCTATGGAATCAGCTTTGTCTGTCGTAAAAAAATGTCCCTTCCTTGAAATCGGTGGAACTCTTGAAGTTTCCGAGCTAATGCAGATGTAAGGATAAGAATAATAGTGGATAGGCTGCCCAGGCGAATCAATGAGCGTCAACGGGGTCAGGCTCGATTGATTTACCCTAAACCATTTAAGGGCATACCCCTTTAATATTTTAATAAAGAAATTATGAAATACTTGCTAATTATACTTACCTTATTCATATCATCTGTTGCTCATGCGAATTATGAAGCAGTGACTGACGAAGGTGGCTGGATAACCAGGGACGGAACAAGGGTTCCAAATACCGATAATATGAAAAGCATCAATGGTTTTGGTGGCTGGTTAATAGTAACTCCTGATAAGGACTGGGAATCAAAATGGAATACATCACCAGAGACAACCCCCCACTTTTCAGAAGCTAAAAATGTTAAATATGGTGAAACACTGACTATATTACCTTTTTACATAAACCCAAAAATAAATAGCGCTGGTGAAGCTAATGTCCTATGCAGTATTAAAGTAATAAGACCTGATGGCAGCCATGCAATAGACGCTAAAGGCATTGAATGTGTTTCTGGCAAGTTACAAGGAAACCCACGCAATGTTCGTCTCACATCAACTGTAATAAAATATATAGGTGAAGATGGCGACCTACCTGGTGTCTGGCTTGTTGAATTCGAATTAACTGACACAATAAGAAACGTCACTGTGCCATTAAAAGCACAATTTAAATTAGTAAAATAAGCCTAACAAGCGGGTAGATTCACTTTAATAAATTGGAAAAGAACAGGCTGACATCATTTATAGGGAGGCTCATTGTTTATGGCGAGTATTGATGCACACTATTCGGCACAGGATATCGAAGCACGAATCCTGGATGCCCTCCGCGAGGCCGGATTGAATCCCGACCAGCGTCTGTTGCCAGAAGAACTTGCCGCCCTTGATCACTTCCATACTGGTGGATACCCCGCTTCACTCATATTGCAGGACCTGGCGAATATTCAGGGTTCAGATCGCGTTCTCGATATTGGCGCTGGGTTGGCCGGCCCCGCCCGCATGCTTGCCGCCTCCCCCGGCTGCCGCGTTGACTGCATCGAATTAACAGCTGATTACTGCGCCGGCGCTGAACTGTTAAACAAACTAACAGGCCTGGAAAATCTAATTGATGTACACGAAGGCAGCGCGCTCGATATGCCTTACTCCGATAATTCGTTTGAAGTTGCCTGGATGCAAAATGTCGGCATGAACATCGAGGACAAACAGGGGCTCTACACAGAGGTCTGCCGGGTCCTCAAACCAGGCGGCCGTTTCGCCTTCCAGGAGATGACCGCAGGGGAAACCGATACGTCCTACTTTCCACTTCCGTGGGCCACCGACCCGGCTGATAACTTGCTGGTTTCTGCCGATGAGATGCACTCACTGCTCGACGAGTGTGGGTTCGTCGCTGAATACTACGAGGATGTCAGCGACACTCAATTAAATCCGCCCACAAGTACAGCTACCGAAAGCACCGCGCAGAGCTCTTCACAAAACTCTCCGCAAAAAAAGGCGCAGGCACCACTAAGCTTATCAACGTACGTGGACGATCTTGCGTTAAAGGCTGAGAACGCCACGCGTAGCCTTCAGGAAGGCCAGGTCCGGTTTGTTAGGGGTGTATTTCGGGCAAAATGAGCAAAACTATAAAAGGACCGGACGGAAAACCACGCTGCCGATGGTGTGAGGCTGCACCTGAGTTTTTCCACTACCACGATACTGAATGGGGTTTCCCGGTTGGTGATGATATTCACTTATTTGAAAAAATCTGCCTGGAGGGTTTTCAGTCCGGCCTGAGCTGGCGCACCATCCTCGCCAAGCGCGAAAACTTCCGCGCCGCTTTTCATGATTTCGATTTCGACAAAATAGCGCGCTTTACCAAACGCGACCTGAATCGTTTACTCAAGGATGCAGGCATCGTCCGCCACCGGGGTAAGATTGAAGCGACAATAAATAACGCAAAACGGGCTCAGGAGCTCGTTAAACAGGAAGGCTCACTGGCAGCTTTTTTCTGGCGCTACGAGCCTGACTCTAAAAAACTCGCAAAACCTCAAACTGTATCGACATCAGCTGAATCCATTGCTTTATCAAAGGATCTGAAAAAACTGGGCTGGAAATTCGTGGGCCCCACCACGGCCTATGCTTTTATGCAGGCCATGGGGCTGGTCAATGATCATGTTGAGGGCTGCGTCACCAGAACCAAAGTTGAACGCGCACGCAAGGGTTTCAAACGTCCATGTTCCTGACTCGCAATAATTACCCTTTTTTGCACCTGATATAAAAACTGCTTCAAACCCCACCACTCATACCAGCACCGCTAGCTTTTCCTATAACTGGGTCAAAAACAAATGATAGTTAATATCTATCATTACGATCTAAACAATCGATTTTACATATCAATGATCTCGTCCGATAATTTATCCCAGATAGAGCATGAACCACAAATTACCGGAAACCAACGAAATTGGAGAAAGCCATGTTAAAGAATCGAGAAGGAAACACTGTACCACAGGTCACTTTCCGCACCCGTCGCAACCACGAATGGGTCGATGTAAGCACTGATGATGTATTCAAGGGCAAAACTGTCGTGGTGTTTTCACTGCCAGGAGCCTTCACACCCACCTGTTCATCTACTCATGTGCCACGTTATAACCAGTTGACACCAACATTCAAAAAACACGGTGTTGATGAAGTGATATGTATCTCCGTAAATGACGCCTTTGTCATGAACGAGTGGCAAAAAGAACAGAATGCCCACAATGTCACTTTCCTGCCCGACGGCAATGGCGATTTCAGCCGCGGCATGGGCATGTTAGTGCCTAAAAATGATCTGGGTTTTGGCAACCGCTCATGGCGATATTCCATGCTGGTGAAGGACGGCGTGGTGGAGAAGATGTTCATCGAGCCTGATGTACCTGGCGACCCCTTCGAGGTTTCCGATGCAGACACCATGCTGAACCACATCGCCCCGAAGGCAGCCACGCCACTGGATGTGACTATCTTCACCCGTGAAGGATGCGAATTCTGCGTCCGTGCCAAGGGGTTGTTGAACGATACCGGCATCCAGTACGAAGAACTGGTGCTGAATCGCGACTTCACCGAAGCCACTATTCGTGCTGTCTCTGGTAAATCGACCGTTCCGCAGATCTTCATCAATGGTGACTACATTGGTGGTTCTGAAGATCTGGATCAGTACCTGGGTCAATCAATAGCAGCATAAACACCCTTCCCCCGTCCCCTTTAGGGATGTTATGGCGGCCCATCCAATGGGTCGCTTTTTTTATATCTAAGTTCTAATCATGAAGAGATACCCCAAACCCTGACGAGTTTGAGCAAAAATGGTGATATGGGGATGGCTTCTATATCACGGATAGCTTTTTAGCATGCCCGCAAGTTGAGCTATTATTCCTACATAAATAAATAATAAATTTTATAAGTTAGACAAATGGGGATAGTCATGGGAATTGTTTCTTTCTTAGTGTTTTTTCTAGGATTTGGATTAATCGCTTTTCTTGCGTTTTATCGCGAATATGATCGGTTGCTTAAGAAGCGCAAACCTGAATATTTTGGCCTTGATACTTTCAACCAGGTAACTCGTCTGGAAACATCTGAATGGCAATACCAGGCAAAAAAGAAAGGCATTACTCTGGCTGAATGGCAACGCCTGTGTAACCAGCAACTGAACTGGATTGAAACCGCGCTTAAAAGTTGATCATCGATAGGAAATTAAAGGAATCAGAGCCCTTTAATTACATTTAGGGAAAGACTACCACTAACAAAGCCTCCTCCACTTCCCCCGCCTTATTTGAGTAAACCCAAATCAGAGAGCAATTGTTTCTGAAATTAGATAACATTGTTTTCTAACACCATTTTACTGATTCCTTTTCTGACTTTAAGGTTTTCACAAATGAATAGACGTTTTTTCACCGCTCTCATTATTACCCTGTTTTTCTGTAGCACACAGACCCTGGCTCACGAGGAGAAGCAGGACAATTCCTGGTGGTGGGAAGATAGCTGGTGGAATAAGGGTGTCATCACTACACCACAAAATCATGCGCTTGATATCACCACGGGCAGTTACGAGCGCAATGGTGTAGACATCCCCTTCACGGTTATACGCCCGGACGATAAGAATAAATATCCCGCTGTATTGTTTCAACACGGTCGACGCGGACTGGATGAATTGGTTAAACGTCATGCCAAACGACTCGCCGCACGCGGCTTTGTGGTGCTGGCGCCGGATATTTACGGGGCACACTTCATGGGCACCCACCCCATTGAACATGATTATGAACTGGAAAAAGATGTTAACGCCGCAGTAGATGTTTTAATGGCCCGAAAAGACATCAGCACCAACAAGGCCTGCATATACTCACATACACGCGGTGGTTATTATTCTTTAAAGATCGCCACCACATTCAAGCGTCAGGAAAAAGAACTGGCCTGCTATGTATCGTACTACCCTCACCTGCAGGATCCTAATGCCCCCGAACCTTTACAGGTTTATGGTTATGCTCCAGAGATTAACGACCTTACTATCCCGACATTGGTTTTCATTGGCGACGAAGAACAATACCAGCGCCGTCGTATCATTGAGACCAGCATTAAGGTATTGCAGGATAAGGGACGCGATGCGCGGTTGATTATCTACCCCGGCGTGGGACGCGGCTTCGACTTCCGCCCTGAGCGTGTGCGCACTTTCGCCGACGATCTCGCCAGCAAGGATGCTATCCAACGTGCCGCCGCCTTTATTCGCAAAAACCTGGCAGCCCACACCGTTACAAACCACTGATCCGAAAAACCGGCTCAAACCTTGCCATATAATTTTCGCAACTCTATTTTTGCCTGTTCAAGAAACTGTTTTTGTTCCTCATCAAGGTTACGACCTGCCCGGTTTATATAAAACACCAGCATGGACATGGCAGAACGATATGGGGACGCCTTGCGCCGCTTGCTGCTATCAGCCGAATCTTTAAGTGATTGCGCAATTCTGACAGGATTTTTCCAGGTAAAAACACCCTCCTCCAGGTCGAGAGCGTTACTTTTATTCGTCACGCCTGCTGACCAGTTTTTTGTGCCTTTCTCTTGTGTTTTTTGTGCCATTTTCAGTAGATTTAATAAACAAATGATAGACCAAACCCAATGCTGTTGCGCTTACGTTTAAACCTGTAAATCACTGACTATAATATGAGCATAATTAGTCGGGCCATAGAAACTCTATCCCCTTTTCTAACGGAGTCGTATGCCATGAAACGGATACCTGGTATTACACTGTTGCTAACTATATTCCTGGCGAGCAATCGGGATTAAAGGGTCAGAGCCCTTTAAGCCTTCATCCGTATTTGGGATATTAACAATGCAACACTATCACTCAAAATAATATCACGGCAGGTTTGAGCAGCTCCAATGATATGGAGATGCCCCCTATATCACCAATGGCTTTTTAGCATTTCCAGGAATTGGGTTTCTATCCCTACATAAAATCAAAAAAAAGTAATAATAGTTAAATCTAATATAGTTAAATACAGCAGGGATGGTCATGGGAATTGTTTCATTTTTAGCTCTATTACTGGGGTTTGGGTTAATCGCCTTTCTTGCCTTTTATCGCGAATACGATCGCATGTTTAAAAAGCGTAAACCTGAATATTTTGGTCTTGATACTTTCCAGCAGGTAACTCGGATGGAAACCTCAGAATGGCAATACCGGGCAAAGAAGAAAGGCATCACCCTGGCTGAATGGCAACGCCTGCGCGACCAACAACTGACCTGGATTGAAAGCGCACTCAATAATCGGACAGCATTAGGTAATTAAAAAAATACCCCAGCAACTAATTCAATCCGGCCTTATTCAAACCATCGACCAAATGTTTTAACTGCATTGGGTCTATAAATGGAATGACCGGCTCAATCGAAGCTATAGAAATCGCCGGATCCTCTAGGCGTATTTGCTCCAATTGCCAACTAGCGTCCCCAATACGTCCGATGTGAGCGTAAGAAGCTGTTAACCATAATCGTGGCTCCTGCGCATCAGGATTACGATCTAACGCATGCTCAAACTGTTTTATCGCGTTTTCATAATCATGCAAATTAAAATAAATCTCGCCCATAATAACTTTATACACAGAGGGATGAAGCGGATTAAGACGCATGGCTTTGCGCATTTGCACCAGAGCGTCCCTGGGTTTTGCTGCATAATTTAGAGTAGTTGCCAGTATTCCATATCCATCGGCATTATTAGGGTCTAACTCAATAACTTTTAATGACTCAGACAATGCCAGTTGATGATTTCGGCTGATCACCGCGGTAAAGGCCGCAGCCCAATGAACCTGAACAAGACTATCATCCAGCTCAAGAGCTTTCTGTGAAAGCTCTTCGGCACGTTTTAAGTTAACATCTGGCGTATTTGTCCAGCCATTCAAAACATCGTAAGCAAAAGACAAAGCTAAATTTGCATAAGCGCGTGCAAATTCAGGATCGAGCTCAATGGCTTTCCTAAAATGCTCTTTTGCTAATGCATTGCTTTCTTTTGAATACTCCCAGAACCTTTTCCATCCCTGAAGAAAGTGATCATAGGCAACAATATTATTTGTATATTTTCTTGCCAACTGTTTCTGTTCACGGTCACTAAGCTTCAGCTTCAATGCAGTGATTATTTTTTCAGTAACACTATCTTGCAGCGCGAAAACATCTTCCAGATTACCGTCAAAACGATCTGCCCATAGATTTCGGCCGCTGATAGCATCAATCAACCGCGCTGTTATACGTACTTTATTGTTATTTTTACGTACACTGCCTTCAACTATATAGGCTACCGCCAGCTCTTTACCGATTTCGCGCACATCGATCGCGCTGTCTTTGTACGCAAATACAGAATTTCTGGCAATGACGCCAAGCCCGGATATTTTTGAAAGATCGGTGATGAGATCTGCGGTAATGCCATCACTAAAATATTCCTGCTGAATATCCTCACTCATATTTTTAAACGGCAACACCGCGATGGTATTGCGCTGACCAGGCTGGGAGGTATTCAATGAGCCAGGTATCTTGTCATACAACACAATTCCCAGACCCGCTGTGATAATGGTCAAAACCAACAGTAGCTGAAGACGTTTATTGCCTGTTTTAGAGTTACGGTTCGTATTCTCAGCTTCAGTTTGCGTATTTATGCTCGGACTTTCGCTTATCGGGCCGTTGGTTATGTTGCTATTTTTTGGCACCGCAGGGCTGACGTTGGCGATAAGCCGGTAACCTCTCTTCGGGACTGTCTCAATATAGCGAGGGTTTTTTGAGTCATCACCGAGTGCCTTGCGAAGCTTGATAATGGCGGTGGACAGAGAGTCATAACCTACCACACGATTGGCCCATGCCTGAGATTCGATGTCTTCACGCGAGACCACCTGGCCTTGCTGTTTTGCCAGGCACAGCAATACGGCCATGACCTGGGGTTCAAGCCTGGTTTGCTCAATATTTGAACCAGAAACACGGCCAAGGCTAGGATCGATGTGCCTGTCACCTATATAAAACGGGGCCCTATCGAGCGCGTCACTTTCATTCACCATAAGGAGGGTAAAAATCCATTTTTACAAAAAAAATAACGTAACCTATTGATATTACTGTGAATAATTAATATTCATATAAACTTCACGAAACCTTCATGCTTCAGCCGTAAATTTCCCTGCATTTTTCCCTAGAGTTGGCTACATGCCGACACCACCCAGCATGCCCATTTGGCGCATCAAAACCGGCAGAAATATTATGGCACATGGAGTCACCACAAACACAACGATAGCCACAAACCTAACCCCTTCAATAGCTGACTCTGGCCTGAGGTACGGATGCTGACGCAGAGAAACAGGACTTAAAACCAAAGGGTTTAACCATTGGGAACATGCTGATTATTCAATACCGATTACTTGAACTAACACTAAGGAGATAAAATCATGTCTACAGACTGGAAACTTGATGGAACCTATTTTGAAACCTGCAATTGTGATGTCGCTTGTCCATGTGTCTTTTTAAGCGCCCCGACGACAGGAGAGTGTACGGTTCTCATTGCATGGCATATAAACAAGGGTAGTTTTGGAGATATCAGTCTTGATGGGCTCAATATCGCCCTCGCGGTCTATTCTCCAGGGCACATGTTAGAGGTGCAGTGGAAGGTTGCTCTCTATTTAGATGAAACTGCTGATCAGTCTCAAACGGAAGCGTTGACCAAAATCTTCGCTGGTCAGGCAGGTGGACATCCGGCAAAACTCGGCGAGCATATTGGTGAAGTGCTTGGTGTTAAAAGTGTTGCGATTGACTACCAGGAAAATGGCAAAAAACGCAGTCTTAAAATTGCCGACATAGCCGAAGCCGAGATTGAGGCAAACGAAGGCCAGGGTGGTGCTGAAATTACGATTGAAAATCATCCTTTCTGTATCGCGCCCGGCTATCCTGCCGTTACAGCAAAATCCAGTAAATTGAGTTATGAGGACCATGGACTTCAGTGGGAAATTTCCGAAAAGAATGGTTTTTTCTCGCCCTTCACATATCAGGCTGATTAATCATGTCTGTCGCTATTGTAGAATCCATACTGAAACACGACCGAACTGTGGTGGTTGCTGGCCTTGCCAGCATCATCACCCTGGCCTGGGCCTACATGTTTTTCTTAGCAGAGAGTATGGATGGGAATATGGCCGAAAATATGGAATTAGGAATGCAAATGGCTATGCCCAGTGTGCAGGCATGGGGTCTAACTGACTTTATATTTATGTTTTTCATGTGGTCGGTGATGATGGTAGCCATGATGACCCCTTCGGCATCGCCGATGATTCTCATGTTTTCCAGATTCAATCGAAAACAAAACCAACAGCAGGCTCCTTTTTTAAAAACGGGGTTATTCCTTTCAGGTTATTTAATTGTCTGGATCGGGTATAGCGTACTGGCAACGTTAATCCAGTGGGCACTGCACAGCATGGCGTTACTCTCTCCAATGATGGTAAGTAGCAGTCCTGTTTTGGGTGGAGTATTACTCATAGGGGCCGGCATCTTTCAGTTTACGCCACTTAAACATGCCTGTTTATCGCACTGCCGTACCCCGCTTGGTTTCCTGATGAACGAATGGCAGGAGGGTAATCGGGGAGCATTACGCATGGGTCTACAGCATGGCAACTATTGTGTGGGTTGTTGCTGGCTGATCATGTCACTGCTTTTTGTCGCAGGGGTTATGAACTTACTCTGGGTGGCGACTTTAACCGCCTATGTTTTGGTTGAGAAAATTATCCCGCAAGGCCACTGGGTGGGCCGCGCCATCGGCTTGCTCATTATCGGCTGGGGGTTACAAATGATTGTTGGGGCAAATTTTTCAATATGACATCATGATTAACACAACGGGCATGGTAGTACTGCTCAACTGCATGGGTAACACTCTGGAAGTTAGACTGATTATTAACAGGAGTTACGGAATTTGTGGTTGGTCATGCGGTGGTGGAATGTTGATAGTGGAATACCAATAATATAAAACGTTTAAAGGGGATGCCTCTTTCAGACATCCCCCTTTTTCTAATCTGTTGCTTTACTGACATATTTAAAAACGATAATTTAGACCCGCAGAAATAACAGGGTACATAGTGAATCCCTTGATATCGTCTTCGGCGTTGGCTTCTTCTTGCTCAAGCTCTGCCAGAAAAGCGGCGTCATTAGATAACAAGCCACCCGTGGACTTCAGGTCGACATTAGGCTTACCCTGCATTAACACACCAACATCCAGGGTAAAACCCAAACCACTGCTCGCACTATGTCCAATCCCTATACCTGCGTAGGGTACAATTTTTTTGAAGTCTACCGTTGCAGACAAATCACCCACTTCGGCTGCAGTATACGTGTTTCCTCCGATGTCATAAGTGGCTGCGGGGTCGGCTGTCATACCCAATTCATTGCTATTTACCATCACACCACCCGTGATCCGGAATGAGCCGGCAAAGGGATGAAAATTCGCCAGAACGGCAATGGTTTGCAGGTTAAGATCCACGTCATAATCGATGCCATCCGTAGTATCGGTGCTGCTGGTAGAAAATTTGTTGATACCAACGTTCATCGTGAACCTGGGGCTGATTGGGTAATTTAAATCCACGCCGAACCCCAGGGTTCCTACCTTAACCCCTACGGCTAATTCTCCCGTCTCAGAGGCATTGGCCATTGACCCAAAAGCTAACACCGCTGCTGCCAACAAAACTGAGGATATTTTTCTCATCCGCTATCTCCTTAAGAATTCGTGTCTATTTATGGGCAAATCACGCAAATGGGTTCGATGGCACACATAGCGACGTCGGCGATTCAACGCTTTAAGAACTGGTTCAAACATTGGGGAAATAATGGAAAATTAATCGGAAAAATCAGGGATTACATCAAAAATGCCAGACTCACTTTTGCGATTCTGTTTCAGCCTGCTTACTGCCTAATCTGTGGGAATATTGTGCTTTTTATCCCATTTATATTTCATGATCACGCCTCCAAGGATAACCACAGAAAGCAAAATAAGTGGACCGAATGTGGCGATGTCGAGCAGGTCACTCAACGAAGCCCCGCCGGCTGCCTGGTAGATTACCGGCGCATAAACATACGATTTCAGCCCAATGCCGATAAATGTCGCGGGCACAAAATACAGCAGCTTAACTTTAAGAATACCTGAACTGTAATTAACCAGACCATGAGGGAACGCCGGCATTATGCGCATGGCCAGCAGTGCGAAAAAATTATCCTGCTTGCGAAGAAGCCTGTATATGTGCGAGTTCTCCACCCGATGTACCCATTCATCGGAGAGGGTAGCTGAAAAAAAGTAGGCTGAGATTCCTCCCAGCGTGGCGCCAGCGGCAAGAATAATACTGGCGGTCAGTGGAGGAAACAGGACTGCCGCAACCCACAGAAACACCGTGCCGGCCAGAGCGAAGGTAAATAACAATGCCTGCAACAAAACCAGGATTACCGGCAACCACCAGTAATCAGTATATTGTCGTGCTATCGTGATTAATTCCTTAGGATCCAGTAAGCCATAGAACTGTAGCAAAGCACCGATGGCGACGAGCACACCGAGGATGAGTAATTTATACATAGCATTCCGAGCATGGCCCGAAGTTACGGCCTACTAACATTAACTTTCCCTGCATGACACAAACGTTTACAGCGGAAGCTCCTTCGTCGGAAGGTTTTTCTTTAAACGACCGGGTAAATCACGTACATCGCAATCGGTAAAGTCCTTGTGAATATATGTACCTACCATTGCACGGGTGTGTTCGTTGAGGTGTGTGTTCAGCAGACCACGAAAATGGGGCCCGGCTACCAGCACCAACCTTCTGTATGCATTGGCCTTACGCCCTGCATCTAATTCAGAGGCTAATTCCCCAGCAAAACGGTTAGCTTCATAGTATTTGGGGTCTGCAGGATCCCCCAGGGATCCATGGCCGGTACCTTTAGACTGGTTATGACCAGGCCGATCCGAGGCCAGCGTCGAACCCTTTGCCCGGCTTTCCGGATGGGTATAATCTTTCAAACATGTCATTTTCTCCCCAATTCTTTCAGTTGCATACAGATGCGCCCTACTTGCATTGGCTATCAGAACCCACGTGTTATCCATACTGCACCTCCAGTCAGAATTATTCTATTTCTACCCAAAGCATAGTCCGATCAACGCATTTTTTCAGGGCCTTATTTTGATATAATTACCCCTTTCGCCCACTTAAAGATATCATGACCATGCTCATTGTTGTCTCTCCCTCCAAAACACTAGATTACGATAACCCACCAAAAACGAAGGTTTTCACACAACCGGATTACCTGCAAAACTCTCAGGAACTCATCACCCGCCTTCGTCAGCTATCATCACCAGATATTTCTAAATTAATGAGCGTCAGTCAAAAAATCGCTGACCTTAATTTTGACCGCTACAAAACCTGGAACAGGAAGTTCACTGAAAAAAATGCCAAACAGTGTGTGCTGGCTTTCAAAGGGGATGTTTACACCGGGCTGGATGCCGAGTCTTTTACCAGCAAAGATTTCACTTTTGCGCAGAAGCATTTTCGTGTTCTCTCTGGCCTGTATGGACTCCTACGCCCTCTGGATCTGATGCAGGCCTACCGCCTTGAGATGGGTACCAAGCTGGACACAAACCATGGTAAAAATCTGTATCAGTTCTGGGGTTCTACCATTACAGAAGGTTTGAACGCACAGCTAAAAAAAACCAAATCGAATTATTTGATTAATTTGGCCTCAAATGAATATTTTAAAGCTGTAAAACCAAAAGAATTAAATGCTGAAATAATCACCCCGGCTTTTAAAGAATACAAGGATGGCGAATACAAGATGATTGGTATTTATGCCAAAAAGGCTCGCGGATTACTCAGCCGTTATATTATCCAGAATCAATTGACGGATCCTGAAGATATGAAATCATTCAACGAGGAGGGCTATAAATTCAATAATAAATTATCCAGGGGTAATACCTGGGTGTTCAGTCGAAACAGAAAATAACCAGCTGATATTTTCAGGTATTAATACTTACTACATATTTGCAACTGCAGCATATTCCCTCAAAACAGGTACAGAGCTTTCTGGAGGATAACCTAACTTAGCCATACTATTTTCCGCAATCTGCAGGCCAAGTTCAGGCGCCACACTTTCCTCAACGACAGACTGATAATAATTTTCAAGGCCAGTTATTGCATCCGCAAGAAGATCCAGACTGTCCTTGCTAGCCTCTTCTTTATTAAGAATAATTTCCTGATTAACGTATTTAGTAATAGCGTCGGTTAAATTCGATTGCTGCTCATCATTTATTGTTCGCGCTGTTCCGGCAATCTGTTCCAGCAACTTTGGAACATTACTCACCAATAATATATTTGATGGCTCGTCAGAAAGATCGCTGACTTCATTTTTAATTTTTTGAATATTTTCCAATACTTCATGAGCAACAACTTTTAAAAGTTTTTCATATTCTGCCGAAGGAATGCCGCCTTCCTCATCAGACCGACTCATCACTCTGCCTAAATCACCAAGCGACGTTTCTATAGCAAGGATTACTGTAGCAACTCCCATTAAATCTTCTTCGCTAAGTGATTCCCCCTCAATCATTTTAAGCCTTAAAAATTCTTCTTGCTCATTAACAAGATTTTTATGCCTCCCCATCCCTAACATGTCCAGAGCATCTGCCACCGATGAAAAATTCTTCAGCACTGAATCCATGCCTTCCACTGCACCATCCTTGCTATGCAAAATAATATCCAACGTGCACTTAATGGTTGTTAGCTCTTCATTTAGCTGCTTTGACATACTTTCTACTAAATTTGCATTAAATCCGTACAAATTTTCCCTGGCATCATTTATATCTTGATCGTCATCATAACCCAATGAAAATGCTTTTTTAATTTCCACAACCCTGTCGCTATAAGATTCTGACTGCCCAACATAATACAAAAGACTTTTTGTTATTTTATCCAGAGAATCATCAGTATGAATTTCTCCACCCGATTTTATAATATGCTTGATTTCTCGATCCACTCGACCAAGCAACATTTTAATAGCGACACTTGATTCAAGTCCTTGTTCTTTTAATGATTCAACCACGCCCAGCGCCACCCACCATAACTGCTCTTCTTTTTCTGAAGAGCTTGCGATAAGCAGGTTATCAAGCACTAATGTTAATTTTTCCAGACTTTTTTCGAGATCGTTGTTTTTAAATACACCCAACAAACCAGACAAATAACCTGGGCGTAATTTTTTTGCCACAGAAACAACGTTACCTGCTACTGTACTTTTACCAACAGGCTGCACCGGTACCTTTACCGTAAGATCCGGAGAGAAAAAATCACCTTCCGTGAGCAGCTCACTATCCTGGCTCGCACGAAAATCATTCAACATTGGTAATAAAACTAGAGGAAGATCAGGGTTGCCGTGGTAAAGGCTTTCGAGGTAACCTGGTAATTGCAGAATGCCCGCCGCCAACACTTCAGCCGCTTCATCTTTATGTTTTACTTTTTCTTCTGTCAGGGCAAGCGCCAGCTGCTCCATTTCTTTGGCAAGCATAGTTGCCCCCTCAATCTCTACCATCTCCACCGCCCCCTTAACACGGTGGAGAGGAGCAAGGCATTCCTTGATGGGTGTCACATCATCCGAATTTTCTATAAATTCGTCCAAAGATTGAAGAACACTTTCCAGAGTTTCACTTATCCCATCTTTAATCCAGGCCAGTGTTTTACGATCGACTACGGTACTCGTTAACATCACAACCCCCGGGAGCTCCGACCCAATGTCCCCAAAATCATTAAGAAGCCACTCCGATTATTCCCTGCATATCGTCAACCTAATGACACAAACTCCATGAAAAATTTGTAAGCTATTGTTATCAATAGTCTATTTCTATATTTATTTTAAATCCCCTATTTGCTAAATACTGTATCGTCCAAAGTAAAATTTTATTTATGATTTAATGATTAGCTTATTCTAAATAAATGATAAGAACCCATTTCGTTTAACTGGAATCATAAAAGGATTTAAGATTATTTTTTTACAGAATATGCCTGTTTTCTACCAAGAAGAAATAAACGTGTTGTCTATTCAATTGAACATAAAACAATCAACTCTCTCAATATTTCCAATAAGCCTTCTTTCAAGACTTCTGCTATTGTCTTCGTACAGATTACCTAACGAGGATGCCTTAATGATTATTTCTAATCTTGAATTAATCCCGGGAAAACGAATCAATAAACACCTGGGACTGGTACAGGGAAGCACGGTCAGATCAAAACATGTCGGTCGTGATCTAATGGCGAGCCTTAAAAATATTTTTGGCGGCGAACTAAAGGGTTACACCGAACTACTCCAGGACGCTCGAGAAGAAGCGACTGCGAGAATGATTGAGCAAGCCACCTCTATTGGCGCTAACGCTGTACTCAATGTTCGCTTTTCAACATCTTCGATCACCGCTGGCGCTGCTGAACTATTTGCATATGGCAGCGCGGTAATCATGGAATAACAAAATGGCAGATCTCATTGTCTTTTTGGTTTTACTGGGACTTGGTTACGGCTTTGGCCAATATTTTGAGCGGCGCCACTATCGCTCTATAAGAAAGCGTGAAGCTGAACTCAAAGACCTCCTACTCATTCAAACCAAAATCATTCCACCTGCTTATTTTAATAATTACGATACCTTTCTGGTCAATGGAAGCGTCGTAATATCAGTAGACTATTTCAAACGATTTGTTGCCGGGTTGCGAAACCTCATCGGTGGACGTGTTACTCCTTACGAAACACTATTAGATAGAGCCCGAAGAGAAGCAATATTGCGAATGAAAGAAGAAGCCCAGGCATCTGGAGCCGATGCGATTCTAAATATAAAATATGAAATGTGCTCTATTTACAAGGGTAGACGGAACAAGATTGGTTCCGTTGAAGCGCTCGCCTACGGCACAGCTTTTGTTACAACGAATGTTCAAACGAAAAAATCACCCTCTCATGAGAATATTACTGTCACCAGATCTGGAACGAAGCCCTCTGAACTCACTCCCGCAGTTTAAAATTACCAGGATACCTAATCGTGGATATTTCTAACCCACAACCCGCCGAAGATATAAATATCACCAGGGTTCACCCGTTAAAAGAATTTTTTCTTTTAAGTAGTGGAATACTTTTTCTAATTACACTTTTCATCATTGTATTAAGCTTCGCCGCTGACACCGTCACCAAATACATCCCTTTTGAAGTCGAACACAGTCTGGTTAACACAGTGGACATCAATATAGGAATGGATACTACTGGCCCTGTATCAGTTTATCTGCAGACACTTGCCACCAGGCTTAGTGATCACATGGACTTACCTGAAGGCATGAACATAAAGGTATCTGTTATCGATAGTGATACCGTTAATGCCTTTGCTACTCTTGATGGTAACGTGGTCTTTTTTATCGGATTGCTAGATGTGCTGCCAAATGAAAATACCCTGGCAATGGTTATGGCGCATGAGATAGCCCATA
Organism: Gammaproteobacteria bacterium; assembly: GCA_030613605.1. GTDB lineage: Bacteria > Pseudomonadota > Gammaproteobacteria > SZUA-152 > SZUA-152 > SZUA-152. Next base: position 23,929 of record JAUWLO010000004.1, read on the forward strand.
TAAAACTACGCCATCCTTTGAGAGCACTGGGACGCGGGGTCGTTGTTGGAATTGCCCTTGCGTCAATAACGGGAGCTGCAAGCAATGATGTTGTCGCAGGGATAATTGGCAATACAGGGCTATTAACCGCTCTAAGTTTTAGTCGCGACCAGGAAAGTGCTGCGGACAAACTAGCCGTAGAAGCTTTGGTAAAACACTATGGCCATGCAGGAGGTTCTGAAGAATTATTTGAAGTTTTCCATGAATTGAGCGGTCGAACTAATAGTAAAATAGCCGAGTTTTTTGCAACTCACCCACTCAGTCAAAATAGATCAGAATCTATAAAAAAACAAACACAACAAAACAACTGGCCTTTAACAGGAGAGATAAGCAATATACCCAGATCTATTGTTGATGAAATAAAAAAACAACGCGAGAAGCGTGTAGAAGAAAATACAGAGGACCCACAATCTATTTAGTACCGTGTTATCGATTACCCCATATCTTGGCTACAGCACGGTCGTTACCAAGAAACCCAACAACCAGCGTAACCAACGCCACGCCAGAAAAAACAATCACTGGAATAAGGTAACCTAACTCTCCTTTATCGTATGACAAATAAATAACAACTGATGACAAAAAGGAAAAAAGTACTCCAATAACAATAAGTATTTTTCGGTTCAGTGGTTTAGCCGTGTATGGCTCATCTCCGCCTTCAAAAGTATTCAATATTGGTGAAAACAGCCTTCTTAATAAATTTTTCATTGTATTAATCTTTGCGTGATTATCTGATTTATCCACTGTAACAGCACTATTTTACTCCCTTTAATCGAGATCAGGTACACTTGACGTCATGTTAAGTTTCCAGTCAGTAACTCTACGGCGCGGTCCACGCATACTGCTAGAGAACGTCACCCTCACCATCCAGCCCGGAGAACACTGGGGCATAGTAGGCCGCAATGGTAGTGGTAAATCCAGTTTGCTGGCGTTAATCCTCGGGGTGCGCGACACATCTGGCCTACACCCTGATCTGGGTGATATTCAATTATCGCCCCAACTGGCTCTCGCCCATGTTGCCCAGGAAACCCCCGCTGTCGACCGGTCGGCTCTGGATTATGTGATAGATGGCGACACTGAGCTTCGTGATTTAGAGAAGCAACTAACTAAAGCCGAAGAAACAGGCCACGGCGAACATCATGCAGAATTATTTGGGCAACTGGAATCTATTGATGGTTATACCGCCCCAACACGTGCCGCACGTTTGCTCAGCGGGCTGGGCTTTAGTGAAGAACAAAACCAGCAACCCGTTAACCAGTTTTCAGGTGGCTGGCGCATGCGCCTCAATCTTGCACAGGCACTAATGTGTCGCTCTGACATACTATTACTCGACGAACCCACCAATCATCTCGATCTAGATGCCGTATTATGGCTACAAACCTGGCTACAAAACTACCCAGGCACAGTATTACTCATTTCCCATGACCGGGATTTTCTCGATATCTGTGTGAATCATATTGGTCTGCTTTCCGAAAATACCCTGCATGAGTTCACGGGTAACTACAGCGCCTACGAAAAACAACATGCGGCCCGCCTTGAGCAACAACAGGCCGCGCATCGTAAACAAGAACGCACAGTGGCTCATTTACACAGTTATATCGATCGTTTCCGCGCCAAGGCTACCAAGGCAAAACAAGCTCAAAGTCGTCTTAAAGCACTGGCAAAACTCGAAATAATCGCGCCCGCACATGTGGACTCACCCTTCGAATTTGCCTTTTTACCACCCCAACAGATTCCTAATCCTTTATTAAAACTCATTGACTCTAACCTGGGTTACGACAACAAAGCTCTGTTAACACGTCAGTATGAATCTGTTGCCAGGTGACCGTATTGGCCTCCTGGGACCCAATGGCGCTGGAAAATCAACACTCATAAAAACTCTCGCAAACAAACTAACGCCATTAACAGGCAGCTGCCAACCAGCGCAAAACCTGAGAATTGGATATTTTGCACAACATCAACTAGAGCAGCTACACGTAGATGATTCACCACTCCTGCATTTACAACGTCTGGACAAGAAAAGTGCAGGGCACGCTGCCACCGAGCAAGAACTACGA